>DAOQAU010000018.1:0-26219 GCA_035354275.1 Candidatus Gastranaerophilaceae bacterium | reverse complement strand
AATTTCTCCTTAATAGTAAAAATATAAATATTTTAAAAGGAAAAGGCACTATATTGTCTAAAAATATTATAAAAGTTGTAGCAGATAGCGGTGAATTTTTAGTCAGTTTTGACAAATTAATTATCACAAGCGGTTCTGAACCTCTAAAGCCAAATATAAAAGGAATTGATTTAAAAAATGTCATCACAAGCAATGAAGCGATTAATATTCAGGAAATTCCTCAAAATCTTACAATAATAGGCGCAGGCGTAATAGGGCTTGAATTTGCAACGTTTTTTAATGCTCTGGGTTCTAAAGTTTCAATCGTTGAACTTCAAC
The DNA here is from genome assembly GCA_035354275.1 of Candidatus Gastranaerophilaceae bacterium. Taxonomy (GTDB): domain Bacteria; phylum Cyanobacteriota; class Vampirovibrionia; order Gastranaerophilales; family Gastranaerophilaceae; genus DAOQAU01. The sequence goes on along the minus strand of DAOQAU010000018.1, from coordinate 25,901 downwards.
AAGAAATCCTTCCTCACGAAGATAAAGAAGCAGTCGAAGAATTAATTAAAATTATGAAACGGCGCGGTATAAAATTTTATTTGGGTGCAGGGGTAAATGAGATAAAAGAAGTTGATAGCGAGTTAGTCACGATTTTTGAACAAAACGGGCAAAATATAAATTTAAATTCAAATTACGTTCTTGTCGCAGTTGGCAGGAAGCTTAATTTATCCGATGATATCTTGAATTTAGGGATAAAAACCAAAAACGGCGCAATAGAAGTAAATGAATTTATGCAAACAAATGTTGAAGGGGTTTTTGCCGCAGGAGATGTCACAGGTGGCATGCTTCTTGCCCACCTTGCCTTTGCTCAGGGCAAAATCGCAGCAGAAAATGCCTGCGGGCATAAAAATAAATTTAATGAAGTTGTACCTTCTTGTATTTATACACACCCCGAACTTGCAAGTATCGGATTGGTGGAGCATGAAGCTGGCGGAAGAAAATTAAAAATTGGAAAATTTGAATTTAGGCACAACGGCCGCTCGCTTTGTAATGGCCATAGAGAAGGTTTTGTAAAAGTTTTAGTTGACGCGAGTTCAGATGAAATCGTAGGCGCGCATATTTTAGGTGCAAATGCGTCAGAGTTGATTTCAGAATTGACTCTGGCAATAAAGTTGAAAGCAAAGGCGCAAGACCTGGCAAATATGATTCATCCGCATCCGACATTGAGTGAAGCGGTTATGGAAGCATGTGCCGATGCTGCAGGTTATCCTTTTCATAAATAATTTTTTTGCTACAATGTTGCTATGAAAAAGATTTTAATTTTTTTAGCTGCATTTTTAATGTTTCAAACGGCTTGTTTTGCGCAAACAGGGATAACTTTTTTGTATATAAACGGCTCTAACAATAATGATGCCAAAATGAAAAATTGGTATGAGCGTGGAGTAAAAAAGCTTCATCCACACATGAAAAGAGAGTTTGAGTCAAATAAATTAACTCAAGAATATTTTCTGAAAAACGGTGAATATTTTATTGAACAACAGCCTGCAATTTTCTTTTGGGGTGACAAAAGTCACAGAGATTTGGCTTTTGTTGAAAGTGATTTAAATATTTCAAAAACTTTTAGTCCGTGGATTGCTTATCAGATAAGGTTTGCACTTACAAGGTTTTTGCATGATGCAATTTGGGTTCAGAAGTATCACAATATGCTTCCTGTTGTAGAAGATTTGCATAAAATGGTTGTTTCAGAAAATGAAAAAGGAAACAAAGTTGTCCTCTATGGTTATTCCGCAGGCAGTTTTGTGACTTATGAATATATGCTTACAAGACTTCCGTTCATCGAAACGGTTGATTTCTTTAACAATGTTGATGTTACACCCGCTCAAAGAGAATTTGTCGCAAAACACCCTATGAAAAATACCTGCATGAGGGCTTTAGGCGAAGATTTGGCGGTTTTTTCAGCTGCCGGTCATATAGTTCCTAATAAAAATGACTCTCTTTTTAAAGAAAAATATATGAATTTGAATAATTTGACAGATCAGGTCTGTACTCCTGATAACTCACTTAAAGGAGTGGTGAATTTTGCAAGCCCTTTGGTGCTTTTTTATTCGGATATTTCAGACCCTAATTATCAAATAACTTATTATAACAGGCTTTTACTTGAATATTTAATTGAAAATGATATGTTTTGGCTTACGGTTAATTATCGTGAAGATCCCTTGGGATTTCCTTGCGGCAGAAATTTATCAATAGAAGAAATGGAAGAAATCGCAAAGCTTGATATTGAACCCCATGCAGGATTTGTTTACGATAAATCAAACACCAGGGGAACAAGAGGGGTGTTTATGGCTCATACTTCTTACTGGTCAACGGGAAAGGTTTTTTCAAAAGCGGTTGTAAATGCCTATGTGAACGGTTATACAAACAGAAAGAAAAAAGCCGAATAATACTTTTTTGTATTCAACTTTCAGGCTATTGCTTTTGAAAAATTCTTCTTTTTTCTAATGTTTTGTTGTGTTCAATACTTTATTATACATAGTAAGTGTGATTAAAAGTTTAATCCTAGAGCTGAAAGTGTATAATAGCTATGGAAAAATTATATGATATTTTATTAACGATTCTTTTTACGGCATGCTTGGTTTTAACAGTACCCGTGTGGGCGTGTTCTGATTATGACGGTATAACCGGTGGGGCATGTTCTATTATTGATTTAAATAAAGATTACATGTCTAAAAAACAAAAAGAAGAATCTGAAAATTTTGATTTGCGCCCCCTGAAAAATAAAAAAGAGCAGAAGATGACTTCTGTTGAACTAATCTGCAAGCACAGTGCCTGCCTTTTGAGATTTCATATGAAATAAGGAAAGTGCCGTGGATAAAATCCACGGCACTTTTTTATTGTATGAAAGGAAATTAGATTATGCTGCTTTAGGTGCTTCAGCTTTTGGGGCTTCAGCTTTAGGTGCTTCAGTTGCAGGTGTTGCGGCAGGAGCTGCTGCAACTTGATTAATTTTTTCAAGTGCTTTAGTTGCTGCTTCTTGGACTAATTTGTCTTGGTCTTTTTGAGCTATTGTAAATATTGTTGTCAAATCTTGTTTGTATTCAGGTCTTTGAATGTAGCTTAATGAATCAACACCTGATGCCCTTACAATCGGATTTGGGTTGTTTTTAACTTGTTCAACAATGCCTGCTGCTCCGGGAAGTTCTGTCATTGGAACAACAGTGTTGTTCATTTTTTGAATTTCTGATATATAAAGGTTTTGAAGCATTGCAGTTGTGTACATTGCATATTGTTTATTTGTTTCAGCTTTTTCCATAGGTGTAATGGCTTCGGCTTCAGCTTTTTCTGCATCTGTTACAGTTTCATTTTTCATCATTTTTTCTCTGATTTCAAGTTGTTTTTGAGTTGGGCCTTGAAGTTTGCTTGTGTCTTTTTGCATTATAGCTAAAAGTGCATCAACTATTCTTGTATCAAGAAGTTCTGAGGCTTTTTGAGGGTTATTTTGAGTTATTTCTGCGATTTGTTCCATTGTATTTGCTTGTTCATCCAAGTTCTCACCACCAAGTTTTCCTAAAAATGCATTTAAATCAACTTGAGGAGCTGCGGCTTCCGGAGCTTTTACTTCGGGTTGCTGAGGTGCAGCTGCAGGAGCGACAGGGGTTTGTGGTTGAGGTGTTACTACTACAGGGGCTGGAACTGAAGGCTGTTGTGCGACCGGGGGTTGATTAAAATTTTGTTGTGGTCCGTAAATTGTTTGTTGCGGGACTTCATATACTGAAGCATTAGGTACATTGTAAACAGGTGCTGTTACATAAGACGGAACCTGTGCAGGTGTTGCACCGGGTGCATTTACCTGTGGATTGTGTACGTCAATTTTTACCGCGTTATAGCTTGGCTGTTGTGCGTAAGCTTGTTGGGGTTGTACTGTTGGAACTTGCATCATTTTCTTTTTTCCTTTCAAAAAATAATAATACTGTACTTGTACTTACTTAATAACTCCTGAATTTTTAAAATTGCTAATTTTATGAAAAAATTTAATAATTCTTAACAAAAATAAGTTTAAAAAACTGAGTATTCAAGCATTTACCTTGTTTTGACTTGTTTACACTCCGTCTTCTGAATTTGTTTTTTGCTAACCCAAAACATCTTTTAAATCATTTTGTATATAAAAATGGGTTTATATTATATTTATCTACCAGTGTATTCAGTATTTTAGGGCTGATAAAAGCCGGCAATGATTGTCCAAGTCTAATATTTCTTATTCAAAAATACAGCAAAATCAGTAAAATTGCAACATTTTTTGTTTAAAACCGGATAAAATCAAGAAAGCTTAGTTATATTTTTTTGTTTACTTGCGTAGAATTCAAGTTCTTTAATTTTTGCTATAATTTTATTTTGTAAATATACACTTTGCAAATGCTTTTGGCATGCTCTGGCTAGTCGGCAGTTTTCTCTTTTTGCTGTTTGTTCATATTGATAAAAAGACATTTTTACCTCCTTTTTATACTATTTCGCCTGATATTGATATTGTATAATCTTTAATCGTTATTATTTTTTGAGCTTTTTCTAAAGCTTTTTTTATTATTATTTCAACTCCGGAGCAGCATGGTACCTCCATGTGTACAATAGAAACGGATTGAATATTCTTGTTTTTGAAAATGTAGGTAAGCTTTTCGATATATTGTTCAAGTGTTTTATCTAATTTTGGGCAAAACATTATTAAAACCTTATCTTTTAAGAATTTTTGATGAAAATTCGGATAGCTGAACGGTACGCAATCAGCTGAAATTAATAAATCCGCATTCTCAAAATACTGTGCATCAGGATTCATTAAAGCTAGCTGTATAGGCCAGTTATTTAATTGTGGAGTTAAATTTATTGTTTTTTCAGGAAAATTTTCTCTATCGATTTTTTTTGACATTGTGCTCGGACAGTTGCATTGAGTTCTTCCTTTGTAGTCAGGAACAGGAATGTTTTTTTGTTCTAAAAAATCAATTGCTTGAGATAAATAGCCCAGTTCTCCATGTTCGTCCAGGTGTTTCAAATGTGCTTTAATTACATTTTCCCCGCCTTTTATAATGTTTTTCATTGCTTTATATTCGTCATAAGCTTCAGCTTCTCTTTGTTCTATTTTCATGGCACCAGCAGGGCAGTTTCCTATACATGCTCCTAGTCCGTCGCAAAAAAGATCGCTTACAAGCCTTGCTTTGCCGTCTATAATCTGCAGCGCCCCTTCGGGGCATCCCGGAATACAGTTTCCGCAACCGTTACATTTTTTTTCGTCTATTTTTATAATATCTCGTTTCATTTTTAATTCTCCTTTTAAATAAATTGGTACTACTTTACTTATTAATATTAAAAAAATTATTTTACAAAATCCGAAAGTTTTGTTTTTTCGAATTTTTCTTTTACTTGTTTGTTTACCGAGGTGACCAAATCTCCTAAAATACAATTGCCTTTGCATTTGTGAGTTGTTAAAAGACAGCTTGAAGTTGGTAATTTTCCGTCAAAAAGTTCATAAATTTCAAGAAAAGTTATTTTTTCGGGAGCTTTAATTAATTTAAATCCTCCGTTATATCCTTTGACAGAATTTATGAAGCCGATCTTTGTAAGCCTTTGCATTACTTTTGATAAGTGATTTGCGCTTACTTCTAATAAATCAGAAATCTCCTTAACCGAAACAAGTTTTTTAGGGTTTTGAGCAAGAATAATCATTGCATGTAATCCTAAGGATGCCGCTTCGGATATTTTTATAACACTGCCTGTCATTCCAGCCTCATTAATATTGTAACTGGTACTATTATACCAATTAGTTTTTGTTTTGTCAAGTGATATATTTATATAACTTAATATTTTTGTAATATATTGTATCTGTTTGAAACATACATTTTTACTGATATTTTAAAAAAAACACTTTATTTTTCTTGATATATAACCAGTTGGGTAATTTAAATTGTCATATTTTTATTGCCTGATTGGCTTATATACAGGTAGCTTTCTATAATGTTAAATTACATTATCAGGCTATCTCAAAATAAGGCACTATCCGTTTATGCCGATACATTTCAGGAGAGTTTTATGAGCAACACCAAGCAATTATTTAAGAATAAAAATACTACAGATGATTATTCTGATTTTACAAAAAAAAGCGGTCAGCAGATAAAGGTTATTATTGTTGAAGATTTTAAACTCACCAGGGTAGGTCTGCGATGCGCTTTGAATTCAAATCCCGATATAAGTGTTATTGCTGAATGTGATAATGCTAAAAGCGCACTTGATTTAATTGAAAAACATAAGCCTGATGTTGTTCTTATGGATTTGGGATTGCCGGAGATGAACGGAATTGAAGCGACTATAAGGGTTAAGGAAATGCTTCCAAATACTAAAATAGTTGCCCTGACATCTCATGACAGGGAGGAAGAGGTTATTGCTGCACTTGCATCAGGTGCTCATGGGTATTGCTTAAAAGACATTGATCCTATAAAACTTGCCGATGTTGTAAGAGATGTTTCAAGTGGTGTTTGTTGGATTGATCCTCAGGTAGCCCAGCTCGTTCTTAATGTTTTCCCTAAGCCTGAAAATACTTCTATTTTCCCTTCAAAAGCCGATTCAGGTACCAGAGTCCCTCTTACCGAAAGAGAATTTGAAGTTTTAAAACACTTAGTCTCAGGAAAAAGCAATACGGAAATAGCAAAAGAACTTATTGTAAGTGTTCATACGGCAAAGGCACATGTGTGTTCAATCTTACAAAAAATGTGTGTAAATGACAGAGTTCAAGCTGCAGTAAAAGCCGTTCGTGAAGGTTTGGTATAAAAAATAGATATATTATAGATATTTTTTATTCTCTGTTGTAAGTTTTGTTAATTTTTAAGCTTGATTTGATTGCTTTTTGATAAAAAAAACCTTAAAATAAAAATGTTATAGACGGGTTTTGCGGGGATAATATGAAAATAGGAGTTACAACCTTGGCTGTTTCTTGTACAGGTCACAGTTTCTATGCCCGTAAAAAAAATAATTCAACAGATACTCCCGTAAACTCTTACGGGAGTTATTTTAATTATAATTTAAGTTCTTTAGCCTTTTGCGCTAATGATAAAAGAACTCTTACAACTGAAAAAAGCTTTATTAATCCGATTAAGCCCCAAAATGCAGGAAAATTAACAACTATTTCTGATATAACCCAGTCTATGTCTGATTATATTAATATAGAGGCTTATAAATCAGGACTTACTAACGATGCGTTTTTGCGAAAAAAATTGAAAGGTTTGCATGTCTTACAAGTTGAACCGGTTGAAAGTAAGACCGCTATTGTAGGTAATACCAGAGTTCAAACACTTATTGACGGGGAGCAAATTTTTGGAAAAACTCTTGATTATTTAAAAAGTGCTCAGGAGTCTATTTTAATTGAAATGTTTGAGTTCCAAAATTTAACTGTCGATGGTAATAAGTGGGCTCAGAACGGAGCTGAGCGAGTTGGAGGGGCAAGAGAGCAGCAGCAAATTTTATGGACACTTATTAAAAAACGCCAAGCCAATCCGAATATGAAAATTCAGGTTATTCTTGATGCCCACAAGTGGTATATTGACGGTAACGGCAATAGAGTAAGACATTATGCAAATCAAGACATGATTAAGTTCTTAAAGAAAAATGGCATTGATGTTGTTCCTTATCCGAGAGGGGCTCAGCAGGGGACTTTGATTCAGCATATTAAACTTCTTGTTGTTGATGGTAAAAAAGCTGTATTAGGCGGTATGAACTGGGGTTCCCATTCTCCTGCCAACCACGATGCCTGCGTTGCCATAGAAACACTTCCTAAAAAGAAAAATTCTGAAGTTGACAACATTATTGAAGAGCACTTTAACAGAGATTGGAAGTTTGCTTGGCAAAGGTTGGGTGAAACAAAATTTGTCGCAGGTCCTCTGACTCAAAAAGAACAAAAATATTACCACGGTATAGATAAACGCATCAAACAAGAAAATGTTGATTATGAAAAACTTTTAGGGGAATTCTACAATACTCCCGAAGCCAAAACCAGATACAAAAAAGGGACTCTGGATTTGGTTCACACAAATCCAGTTGACGATCCTCAAATGGAAATTCTGGGTACAAAGCCTAAAGAGTTTGAATTAATAGGAGATGAAGGAACTGAATCAACAAGACGATATCTTGAAAATAAATTGCTGAAATGTAAAAAACTAAGAGCTGAATTATTTGTTTTTACTGATTACGAACTCATTGAAATTATCATTGACAGAGTTAAAAAAGGCGAACTTGACGCTCAAATTATAGTCTCATCTGATATATTAGAAAGTTTCCCTCCTTGCAGAAAGGGTTATATTGAATTAAAAAAGAATAATATTCCGGTAAGACTTTATAAAACAGATAAACGCATCAGGCAAAGATTGCACTCAAAATGGGCGGTCTTTGACGATAATGAAGTGCTTATCGGTTCTACAAACTGGTCACAGGTTGCTTTAAATCAAAACCTGGAAACAGGTAGAAGATATGATTACGATCGTTCATCCAAAAAAATTGACGATGAAATTAAACAGTATTTTGAGTCCGTAAAAGGTGCCGAAAACGACCTAAATCTGCCGCATTTATCTTGGAATGGCAGCGTTATTTCATATGAAGCTTTGAAACAAAGAAAGCGTTTGATTAGGGGTGCAATTAATAGAGTGACGAAAGACGGTTCTGCACAAATCGAAATTAACAAAACAAAACTTTCTTTTAGTAAAAAAGACCTTCCAAAAATGCAAAAAGTTCATGCGTACTATACAATTATTCAAGAGCGTCATAATGCAAAAGTTAAGTACAAAAGAGGAAATAATGAGCTTACTATTGTGTTTAAGTCTCCTTCTTTGGCTAAAAGCGTTTTTGAAAAACAGTTTGACAGGGATTGGAAACATTCCGAATCAGAGTATGAAAAATTAAGCTCTAAAGTTTTTGAACCGAAAGGAAAAAATTAGCTTTATGCAGATAAGTCCTATAAATTATAAATTTAATTTTAATAACCGGTATTTCCCTAATAGGCATACTGCAATTGTCCAACAGCAAACTTCTTTTTCTGTTGTTCAATCTTCTAACATTTTTTATTTACCTGTTTTTGAAGGTAAAAAAAGAGAGGCAAAAAGGTTAGTCAGAAACGAAAAGAAAGGCAGTTCCGAATGGTTTGAAAATAGAATTGTCAAACAGGTTAAAGGTAAAAAATATCAAGGTGCAGGTTTGTATGACAAAAGCGGTATGTATGTTGATTTTTTAAAAATCGGCAACGAAAAGCTTTTTCAAGAACCGCTTGATATTACAAAGGCGACTGACAAAGAAGTTTATGCATACTGGCATGCTCTTGCACTTGCAGAGACTTACGATTCAAGTTGGGTTGGAAGGTACAATAAGTTCAATATAACAAAACCTTTGGCTGTTTTTCATACTCTTAACTCGGAAGCTTCACAGGAACTTTTTGCACAAAATTTAAGAATTTTGCACAATCCCGTCCGTTGTAAATCACTTGATACTAATATTACCGACGAGCAAGGTAATCTTTGCATTAATTGTTCGGTATTTGATACAGAAACAACCGGTACAAAAACGGATGAAGATAATCTTTCGGACAATGACAGAATAGTTCAAATCGGTGCTGTCCAAATTAAAAACGGTAAAATATCCAAAAAATCCGAATATAATCAACTTATTAATCCTGAAATACCTATCCCTGAAGAAGCTACTGCCGTTCATGGTATAACAGATGCTGATGTTGAAAATGCTGAAAAACTTGAAGCTGTTTTATCAAAATTTCTTGATAAATATTTGAATAAAGAAAATGGTGTTATTGTTGCGTATAACTCGAAATTTGATATAAAATTGCTTAATAATGCAATCAGAGAACACAATACCCATTCTGATAAAAGATTAAAAGAGCGGCCCACTTTTAAGGTTCTTGATCCGTTTATATTGATTCAGAGAATTCACCCTTATTTGGGCGTAAAAAAGAAATTGTCCGGTCAGTATCAATTTTTATTCAGTAAAAACCTTGAGGAGGCCCATGATGCGCTAGCTGATGTTAAGGGTACGGTTGATGTGCTTAAATATTGTCTTTATTATCTAAACGAACACAGAAGAGATAAATCCGTTCCTCTGACGCTCAGAGAAGTCCTTATATTCCAAAACGGCGGAAGGGTTAAAAATATTGATTTGCCTATGGATGTTGAAAATTGTAATGCTGCGGTTAATTTTAATAAATCGTACCTTCTTGCTTCGATGAATGTCGATAATTATTTTAAAGGTTATAAATTATCTAAAGAAATTGTCGATAGTATTAAAGACGAAATTGGCGATGTAAATATTCAAAAATTGGTTGAAACAGGTATTATCAATGAGAAAAATATTTTAACACACAAGGGATTTAAAATTAATCCCGCTGAAACAAAAAGAATTCCAAAATCCGCTAAATATGAAAATTCTTTTTATATCTTGAAATCTAACTTTAAAGAAGTTTTGGGTTTTGCCGACCTGGAACCTTATAACGGCAAAACAAAAGATGAAATTGAAGATTTGATTATTGAAAAATCAAAATTATTTTTACATAAGCAAAGCATGCCTATTTGGATGAAAAACCCCAACCCAATGGATATTAAAGATGGAAATGATTTGCCTGACTTAAAAATAGCAAGAAAAGTTATGGCTGAAAATAAAGAAGCAGAAAATTTATAATCGTTTTATTCCAAGCATTGTAAATGCAGGTGTGTTTTTTATTTTGCTTCCGTTTGATTCATTGTAAAAGGATACATTACCGGAGCATACAGGAATGTTTAATTCCTCACAAGCTTTTTTGATTGCAAGAATTGTTTGTCTGAATTCGTGCATTGTAGGAGGAATTTCAGGATTTGCAAAATTAAGGCAGTCGGTTATTCCTATAGGTTTATAGCTTTTTTCTTCAAGCGATTTTGACGCAGTCAAAATCGCTTCATAAACTTCTTCAAACGGATTATTTTTTATTACTACAGAGAAAGTTAAAACGCCGAGTGAACAATTTTCTTCATATATCCACAAAGCATTGAATTGAGGGTTTTCGTAAGGCTGAAATTGGGTTCTTGCACCGACTGTGTGGTCGTATTGTTCATATATAGGTGAATAGGTGAATAGGTGAGTAGGTGAATAGGTTCTTTTATGTTGTGTTTTCATTTTTTTGTTGTCAAATTTAATTTTTACTTTTGGCGGATTTACCAACAAAACTGTTGGTAAATCCGCCTTAATTTTACCTTTATTTTTTACTATATATTTTTTTTCTTTTATAACTTTGCCGAATATTGAATGTTCCAGTTCATATTTGTCCAAAATATTCTCAATTTCAGAAATATTTTGTTCATCAACCACAAAAAGCATTCTTTCTTGAGTTTCTGATAGCATTATTTCAAAATCTTTTATCGATTTGTCGCCTAGATGAATTTTATCTAAATTTATTTCTACTCCGCAGCCGCTTTTGTAAGCCACTTCGCTTGTTGATGATAAAATCCCGGCCGCGCCGCAGTCCTGACAGGCGATAACAAGTTTTTTTGAGAAGATATCAAGACATGCTTCAATAAGCTTCTTTTTAGCAAACGGATTTGCGATTTGAATTGAAAGCTTATCGGATTTTTTTTCATCGGAAAGTTTTTTGGATGCAAAAGCTGCTCCTCCCATTCCGTCTTTCATGGTAGCAGAGCCCACCAACATAAGTTTTAAGCCCGCGTATGCCATATTTGAAGTCAAAACCCTATCAGCTTTGGTAATTCCTATTGTGGTGACGTTTACAAGAGGATTTTGTTCATAACAGTCATCAAATAGAACTTCGGTAGAAATATTAGGAACTCCGATTGAATTTCCATAAACCGAAATTCCTTTTACCACCCCGTCTATAACTCTTTTTGATTTATCCCCAAATTTTAAGGAGTTGCAAAGTGCTATGGGGCGAGCGTTCATGGCAAGGACATCTCTTATAATCCCGCCGATTCCGGTTGCCGATCCGTTAAAAGGTTCGACCGCACATGGGTGGTTGTGCGATTCCATTTTAAATAAAATTACATGGTCTCCGACTTTAATTCCGCCTGCATTTTCGAAGGGAAATACGGCATTTTCTCTGGGCAAAAGTTTCAAAAGTTCTTTTGAGTGTTTATAAGAGCAGTGTTCGGAATAAGTTGCCGAGAAAAGATGAAGTTCAAAGTCGTTCGGCTCTCTTTTAAGTTCCGATTTTATGTGATTGTATTCATTTTCTGTCAGTTTGAACTTTTTATATTTCATTTTGAATGAATTTAAAAACCTTTCTTCCGTCTGTCAGTCCGAGTTCTTCATACATAGCACGCTCAGGGTGAGGCATCATACCGATAATTTTGTTTTTTTTGTCATAAATTCCTGCGATAGCAAAATCAGACCCGTTTTCGTTATTTTGATAAGTCATTAAAATTTGGCTTTTATCGATGTTTTTGCAGGTGTAATTCCCCTGATGATGCGCTAAGGGAAGTGAAATTAATTCATTTTGAAAATTAATTTCAGTGACTTTTGAAATAAAATCAATATTTTTATTATCAATTAAGGCACCTGGCAAAAGTTTTGATTCACACAGGGTTTGAAACCCGTTGCAAATTCCTAAAATCATAGTTTTTCCTATGGGAAGTGATTTTACTGCGGGCGATAATTTTGCAATTCTGCCAGATGAAATGTAATCTCCGTATGAAAATCCTCCTGGAAGAATTATTAAATCATATTTTTTTTGAATTTTATCATTTTGCCAAACAAATTCGCTATTCCAGCCTAAAAAATCGCAAGCGCGTTTTGTATCATACTCGCAGTTTGTCCCCAAAAAAACAATTATTCCGACTTTAAGTTTACTCATCTATTTCTTCTAAAGATTTGATTTCATAAGTTTCAATAACTTCGTTCGATAAAATATCTTGAGCAATTTTATCTATGAATTTAAGTGCTTCAACCTGATTTTTAGCACAAAAACTTATTTGATACCAGTTTCCTACGGCGCATTGAAGATCATGAAGCTCAACGACGGATTTTACAGCTTGCTTAAGAGCTTCGCCTTTGATGTCTTTGACATCAGGTTTCATTTTTACAATGATTTTTCCGCAAAATTTTTTCATAAAACAATTTTATCATGAAACTTAATTTTGCTCTATTGTCAGATGAGGCACTTATTAAAAAATAATTAATTATGCCCAAAGTTAGTTTATTTTGTATTATCATAGTATTATGCAGTACAAAGATTATTATGAAATTTTGGGTGTAAAAAGAGGCGCAACAGAGGCGGAAGTTAAATCGGCTTATCGCAAACTTGCGCGAAAATTTCACCCTGATGTGAATAAATCAAAAGAAGCAGAGCAAAAATTCAAAGACATAAACGAAGCTTACGAAGTTTTATCCGATAAAGAAAAACGCCAACGATACGACAGTTTGGGTGCAAATTGGCAGGAAGGTGCCAACTTTACTCCGCCGCCCGGATTTGAACAATTTAATTTTAATTTTGGTCAGGGCGGAAGGCAAAGTCAAACTTTCGGTTTTGATGAAATGGGCGGGTTTTCCGACTTTTTCAGTTCGCTTTTCGGTGATATGATGTCGGGACAGGCAAGGCAGTCTTCTTATTCTTCAAGAGGCAGAAATATTTATGATGATTTGGGTTTTTCTCAACAAGCGCAAAGTCGTCAATCTCCAAAGGCTCAAAATTTAGATATAACGCAAAATTTAACAATAACGGCAAAAGATTTGTATAACAGAAAACCTTTGCCTGTGCGTTTTAAAATTATGGAAAAATGTCCGCATTGCCCTCCAAGAGGTGGCTTTTGCCCTTCTTGTGGGGGGACAGGAATTATTTCAGAACAAAAAGGTGTGAATGTAAAATTGCCTGCTGAAGTCACAGACGGTCAAAAAATAAGACTTAAAGGCGAAGGTAAAGCAGATGCCTACGGCAGAAAAGGCGATTTATATTTAAAAATAAATATTAAAGACAATGAGTATCAGGTTGAAGGGATAAATCTTGCCAAAGAAATTGAAATCACGCCTTCTCAAGCGGTTTTGGGCTGCAAAAAAGATATCCAGACTTTGCATGGGAAAATCGGTATAAAAATTCCTGCAGGGACTTCTTCAGGACAAGCCCTGAGGCTAAAAGGTTTAGGTTTGCCCGATAAATCCGGAAAATTTGGTGATTTAAATGTCAAAATTAAAATTGTTATCCCAAAAAATATTTCACAAAAACAAATAGATTTGTATAAAAAACTTGCGGATTTAGATTAATTTTTAAATTATTTGTTAATTTTTTGTAATATACTAGCAAATTATTTTATCATACTTTTTAATGTATCATAATAAATATAGGAGAAATTTATGCAAATTAATGGTATTTCTAATTTTCAAAACAAAGTTAATTTTACTTCGCATGTTTTTATGAATTCTGAATTTTTAAAATATGCTAGACAAAATCCTTCTGACAAAGGTGCTTGGAATGAGGTTATCCATGCAATGAGGCATAATGGTGACAAGTACGTCGTAAATATTTTTAAGGCAAAATCTTCTTTACCCGATGAGTTTGAAGGAACAGGAATTGCTCCAAAGGATGTCTTTGAAGTTTCAATTTATGATCCGGAATTAAATCAAACTAAAAATGTCATTAAAACTCCTGATAGCGGGATATTTGACCCGCTTGCGTTAAAAACAATTTATGAACAAGAAGACGAATATTTTCATAAGCAAAAAACACACTTAACATGGGTTTAGTTTGAATTAAGCATCAATTTAAGCTAAAACTTTTTTAAATTAGCATAAGCCGCATCCATAGCTTTTTTCCCCTTATCACCAAAATCTATGGTGTACATTGTGCTTTCGTTTATTTGGGTTACTGCTTCAATGTGTCCAATTCCGAGTTTTTCGTGAAATACTCTTTCGCCTTCATTAAAAAAGTAAGGGACGGAGTTAAACTTTTTTTGTGCTTCAGCGTTTTTCTTTGCTTCTTCTTTTTTCTTTTCGGCAAGCATCCGTTTTATGGCGTTGTCCTTGAAAAATTTGTCGATTTTTTCTTGTTCTTTTTCTTTGTTTATCGATGATTTTACAAGAATTGATTTGCTTGAAATGTCATTATTTTTTCGTTTTTGCGGTGCTACAAAGTTTTTCCCGAAACCGCTTGACGGCGGAATGTAGCCGAAACGATCAGAGGGCACCGAAGGCTGCGCCTTCGGTGCCTTATAATCTTTTACCCCTACATTTACCCCTTTGATTTTATTTGCGGCACTTGTAAATGTAGCCTGAGTTTCGTAATTTTGTGAAATAGAGCTTTCAAGTAACTCTTGAGGAATTTCTTCCAAAAAACGGCTCGGGTTGTAATATTTAAATTCACCCCACATTTGCCTGCGTTTTGCGCTTGTCAAATAAAGTTTTTCTTCTGCCCTTGTAACGCCCACATACATAAGCCGTCTTTCTTCTTCAAGTTCGGAAGGTGAATTAAAGGTGCGTTGATGCGGAAAAATTCCTTCCTCAAGCCCCGCGACAAAAACTGTCGGAAATTCAAGCCCTTTAGCAGAGTGTAAAGTCATTAAAGTAACGTTATTTGATATGTTATCAAGGCTGTCAATATCTGATACAAGTGCAATTTGTGCAAGAAATTCGCTGTAAGCGTTATTAATATCTTCGGGCTCAAATTCACCGGCTACATTTACCAATTCCTGCAAGTTTTCTATTCTTGATTCGCTTTCGGGGGTTCTTTCTTCCTGCAATTCTCTTAAATATCCGCTTTTTTCAATTACATGTGATACAAATTCTCTTAAATTATATTTTGGCTGAACTTTTTTAAAATCTAGAATTAAGTCTGTGAATTTTTTCAATTTTTCTTTTGTTTTTGAATTAATTCCTTCGACTTCATCAAGCTGTAAAACCGCTTCAAATAAGCTTATGTCTTTTTGGTCTGCTATCATTTGAAGATTTTTTATTGTAGTGTCGCCGATAGCGCGCTTTGGTACATTGACTATTCTTTTAAAGCTAATCGAATCATCGGTATTGTGAATTAAGTTCAAATATGCAATTATGTCTTTAATCTCTTTTCTGTCATAGAATTTAAGTCCGCCGTAAATCCTGTATGGAAGCCCGTATGTAATACATGCTTCTTCAAGTGCTCTTGATTGGGCATTTGTCCTGTAAAGTACGGCAAATTGATTAAAATCAGGGGAAGTTTCTTTAATGGTTTGAGCAATAAAATTGGCTTCGTCGGATTCGTCCTGAGCTTCAAAATATTGAATTTTTTCACCTCCGCCTTTTTGGGAATAAAGAACTTTTTCAACACGTTCTTCATTGTTTTCAATAATTGCATTTGCCACATTCAGAATATTTTCTGTTGAGCGGTAATTTTGTTCAAGTTTTATCATCTTTGTATTTCTGAAATCACGCTGAAAATTAAGCAGAATTTTAAAATCAGCACCGCGCCAACTGTAAATGGATTGGTCAATGTCGCCTACGACGCAAAGCGAGCGGTTTTCCATGTGTTTGTCGGAAAGATTTGTGTAGAGCATATTAACAAGCCTGTATTGTGCCTGGTTTGTATCCTGAAATTCATCTACCAGAATATGGCTGAATCTTGAAAAATATTTTTCGCGAATTTGTGGATTTTGTTCAAGAAGTTTTACCGCAAGCATGAGCATATCGTCAAAATCCATTGCATTATTGTTATTCAGGATATTTTCGTATTCCTCAAAAACAGTGGCAATTTTTTGTGATTTGAAATCTCTTGCAAAAGTCGAAAAAGAATAAGCATCTTGCATTTTGTTTTTTGAATCTGAAATAATTGCTTTTATAAGTTTCGGTGCGTAAATTTTGTCGTCAAGGTTAAGCTTTTTGACTGCCTGTTTTATTACCGCAAGCGAATCCTGTTCATCATAAATGGTAAAATTTTTATCTAAGAATTTCCCTGATTGAAATTTGTAGTTTTCAATGTCTTGGCGCAAAATTCTTCCGCAAATACTGTGAAAAGTACCTGCCCACATATATTTTACGATTTCATCGCCGAGCATTGAAGCAAGTCTTTCGCGCATTTCTTTTGCAGCTTTGTTGGTAAAAGTTACCGCCAGAATTTCTTTGGCGCGCACTCCGGACTTGATGAGATATGCTATTCTTGAAGTCAATACCCTTGTTTTCCCGCTGCCAGCACCTGCCAGTACAAGCAAAGGACCTTTAACGGTCTTTACAGCTTCAATCTGTTCTTTATTTAAATTATCCAAAATATCTTTCATTTCTCTTCTTTTTAATAGGTGAATAAGTAAATAGGTGAATATGTGAATAAGTGCATTTATAAAAATCTAACTATTCACCTTTTCAGCTGTTCACCTATTCAGCTTATACCCCCTCTTTTCAAATTTAATTTTTGTGCTACAATTATCATACTAAAAAAAAGTTTTTTTTAAAGTTGACTGTGTAAAGAAGGTAGAAAAATGGTAGAAGAAAAAATTTTGAACTCAGATGGAAAACCCGAAAATGAACAACCGTCTATTATGGTTCCGGTTGATGATTTGGACATTGTTTCAGATTCTTCGCCCGATACTGTTGACGAACTTGCAATGGAATTGGCTACAATTCAGCAATCTGCAAAACGTTTTGCAATAATCGGAAGTCGAAATTTACCTATTACGCACCAACAATTAATTGAAACTTTGGCAATGGCACTTGTTATGCAGGGCAGCACAATAGTTACATCAGGCGGTTCTTCCGGAACAAACGCAGCTGCTATAAGAGGTGCCATGAAGGCAAATCCCGATAAATTAAAAGTTATTTTGCCCCAAACAATTGGTCAGCAGCCTTCTGATGTTCAAGATCAGCTTATTGGTGTTCCAAATATTATTGAGCATCCGGATAGAGCAATGATGACACTTGCAGATGCTTCAAGGGTATGTAACAGAGAAATTATTGATGATTGCAATCAGCTTATTTGTTTTCTTTCACATACAAGCAAAACCCTCCACAAAGCCGTGGAATATGCCGAAGAGGCTCATAAAGTAGTTACCGTTTTCTATTTGGACTAGCTTATGTCTGAAGATATTGTCAAAAAGCTTACGGGCAAAAACCCTAAAGATTTTGAGTATGCCGCGGCTCATATAATTGATAATTCTGATGTAAAAGCTTTTTCTGTTTTGGTAGAAAAAAGCGATTTTTTATTTGATTTTATTAAACACAATGTTGCAAAAAGGCTTGAAAATGCCGTAAATAAAAATAATTACCTTAATCTTTTGAATTTTTTGAAGGTTTATTCGTCTGATTATGAAGAGGTTATTATAAATGGGCTTACCAAATTCGCAGATGAAGATTTAACCGATAAAATGCTTGAAATGTTAGAGTGTGGTTCAAATGCTCAAAAAGCTTACTGTGCAAAGTATTTTTCCTTTATTAATGATACTTTGGCAATAGATTTATTAAGAAAATATTCTTACTCTGATTTTGACCCTCTTGCGATGAATTGCGCGACCGCACTTTCTAAAATGAAAGATGATTTTTCTTATAATCTTGCCCTACAAAAACTTGAGTCCGATGACGAATTTGAAAAAATTTCTGCGGTCAGATTTTTAATCTCTTATAACGATACAGGTGCTATAGAAAATATTTTTAAAACCATGAAAAAATCTTCAATGCCTGAAAACATTGCTTCTGAAATTTCATATCTGCAAAGTTTTTTAGAATTTTTTGATACGGATTTAAAATATGATACTATTTTGGCTGTTAATCATATAATCAACGGGCTTGGCGAAATTGTTTCGCTTTCCCAGATTTTTGATTTTCAACTTTACGATGTTTTGGAAAGACTTATTGAACTACAAAAGGAAGAAAAAAGCCCTAAAATCGCCATAGTGCTTTTGAATGCAAAACTTAAATTCGAACAATTGACAGAAAATGATGAATATATTTTTGACGAAGATAAAGATACTAAAAATGAAGTTTTTGAAATCAAAACGCTTTTAAATTCACAATTTGAGCTTTTTTGGAATATTCAAAAAGATTTGGCACTTAATGAACTTGACCAATTGAGTGATTTTGTTTTTCCTGCGCTTGATTTAATTCAAGAACTAGGCATGACAGAAGCTTTTGATAAGCTGAAGGTTCTTTTAAATTCGCCTAATCAAACCATAATTCTAAAAACCGTTGAAGTTATTAAATCATTAGGCAAGCTTGAAGAAATTAACTTTGAGAATGTCTTGTCAAAAATAACTGATGGAAATATAAAAAGCATTATAAAAGCACTTTTTTGAGGGGATTATGCAAAAATTTTACGAAAAAACATTAAAATCAAGTCATATTTTTAAGGGAATTGTTTTTGATGTTAAAAAGGATGATGTTGAGCTTTCAACCGGTGAAAAGACAATAAGGGAAGTGGTAAACCACCCGGGCGGCGTTGTGATTTTAGCACTGAAAGATGAAAATACAATACTTTTGGTAAAACAGTATAGATATCCGCTTAAATTGGTTTCTCTTGAGCTTCCCGCAGGAAAACTCGACAGGGTCGAGAATCCTGATTTAGCAGCAAAAAGAGAATTTGAAGAAGAAACGGGCTTTGTTGCAAAAAAATGGGATAAGTTGGGTATTGCTTATTCAAGCCCCGGATTTTGTGATGAGACACTGCACTTTTATCTTGCCCGCGACTTGGAATATAAAAAACATAGCCCCGATGATGGTGAAATTATTGAATATTTCGAGTATAATTTGGGTAAGGTTTTTGATATGATTAACTCAGGCGAAATAAACGATGCGAAAACTATTTGTGCCATTATGCGCGCAGGTTTAAAAGGATTTATAAAATTACCTTAAAGGAAATTATGGCAGATATTAAACTTATAGCAACCGATATTGACGGAACAATTTTAAAATACAATTTTGAGTTTAATCAGGAAGTTAAAGACTGCATTAAAGGACTTTGCCAAGCAGGGATTAAAGTTGTATTGGTTACGGGCAGAATGCATGCGGCAACAGATTATATCGCAGAAGAACTCGGACTTGATACTCCTATAATTTCTTATCAGGGTGGAATGGTTAAACACAATGACGAAATTCTTTATCAAAGGACTTTGCCTATTACGGAAACAAGAGAAATTTTAAACTGGGCAAAGCAAAATGATGTTCACGTAAATCTGTATATGAACGATGAACTTTACGTTGAAAAAGACGATGAAATTGTCAGAAGATATACAGGCGAGCGTTCAACAGGTTTTATTGTAAAATCTTTTGAAGGACTTGATTTGCATGATTTAAACAAACTTTTATTGATTGATTTTAACAATCATCAAAGAGTTACAGATTGGGCAAATTACCTTTCGAAAAACTATCCTCAGCTTCATGTGGTTAAGTCAACACCGTATTTTTGCGAAGTTTGTCACGGCGAAGCTACAAAATTCTGTGCGGTAGAATTTTTAAGAAAGCACTACGGATTCAAAAAAGAAGAAGTTATGACCATAGGTGATCAAAATAATGACATTGAACTTCTTGCAGCAGGAGGACTTAAAGTGGCGATGGGAAATGCGACGCCGGAATTAAAAGCTGTTGCTGAATATATAACTGACACTGTTAACAATAACGGCTTTGTCAAAGCGGTAGAAAGGTTTGTGGATGCTTACAATGCAAAAGTTTAGAATCGGAACAGGTTATGACATTCATCAATTAGTTGATAATCGGGCTTTAATTATAGGTGGAGTTAAAATTCCTTATGAAAAAGGGTTATTTGGGCATTCTGATGCCGATGTTCTAATCCATGCCATAATTGATGCAATACTTGGGGCACTTGCGCTTTCTGATATAGGAACTCTTTTCCCTGATACCGCAGATGAATTTAAAAACATTTCAAGTCTGATTTTGCTCAAAAAAGTCTATGAGTTAATTTTAAAAAAAGGTTACGAAATAAACAATATCGATTCAAATATTATTGCTCAAGAACCTAAAATGATGCCTTACATTCCTCAAATGAGGAAAAATCTTGCCGATGTTTTAGGTGTTGATTTTGATTTAATTTCCGTCAAAGCTAAAACCAACGAAAAAATGGATGCTGTGGGTAGATTAGAGGCTATTGAAGCAAATGCTGTTGTTTTATTAACAAAGTCTAAATAATTTTGTCATTGCGAGGAGCAACGCGACGAAGCAATCTAATTATATGAAATGGTTGGATTGCTTCACCCTAAAGGGTTCGCAACTACGAGTTTTATCAATATATCAAAATAATAGGAGGCATTATGAAATTTCTACATACAATGATTAGGGTTAAAGATATAGAAAAATCGCTTAAATTTTACAGTGAACTTCTTGAGCTTGAATTGGTAAAAGAAATGCGGCTTGGTGATTGTAATTTGTTTTTTCTTTCGGATAAGCATGGCGAAGCTCAAATAGAATTGACTTTTAACGACGAAACTCCTGAAGAAGGCTATCAAGTAGGCTCAGGTTTCGGGCATTTTGCTTTCGAGGTTGATTCCATGAATGAATTCGACAAAAAGCTTAAAAAAATGGGCTTGGAATATTTGTATGAACCCTTTAACATTCCAAACAGTAAATCTTTAATCGCTTTTGTAAAAGACCCTGACGGTTATGAAATTGAGCTTGTAGAAAAAGGTTTGTAAACTTTGTAACATTATCCTTTAATTGAGTAAATTTTCTCTTTAAAAAATACTTTATATAGATAAGGGATATAAAGGAAAAATTATTACATAACAAGGGAGGATATAATTATGGGATTTGCAGTTGACAAAATTGGTGCAAAAGCACCGGTATTTAAGGGCTTGGAAGAAAAAGAAGAACCTAAAAAGGACAAAACAGCGTATGCTCAAAGTCCGAGTATTTTTGGACAAGGTCAGCCGCCTCAAACTACAGGAACAGGGTTTATGGCATAGTCTTTAAATAAAAGAATATTTATTATAAAATGGTTCTATCAAACGATAGGACCATTTTATGTTATTAACTGTTGATATCGGCAACACAAGCATTACATTGGGCATTTTTTATGGAGATGCTCTTGTAGAAGAGTTTAGATTGGCTTCGGACAGGGATTTGTCGCAAGCTGAATATGAGGTTTTACTTAAAACTTTGCTTAAATCTTTTAAAATAGAAGGTTGCATTATAGCTTCGGTCGTTGAAGAGTTAAATTCAAAGTTCAAATTTGCCCTTGAAAATGTTTTGGGCATTAGTCCGATGTTTTTAACTCACGAGATTAACATGGGTGTTAAAATTGTTTCCGACACTCCGCAAGAAGCCGGTGCAGATAGGATTGCAAATGCGTGTGCGGCCTTTATGCTCTACAAAAAACCTTGTATTGTGGTTGATTTCGGGACTGCAACTTCCTTTGACATTGTCAATAAAAAAGGCGAATTTGTAGGAGGAATTATTGCACCCGGGCTTAATTTGCAGATGAATGTTTTGAACAAATTCACTTCAAAACTCCCTAAAATCGAGGTGGCGATTTCAAATTGTGCGATAGGAAAAACTACACAAGATGCAATTCTGTCGGGTGTTATAAGAGGTTCTGCAGCTATGATTGACGGACTTGTCGAACAGTGCGAAAAAGAACTCGGGCAAAAAGCTGTAATTATTGCAACAGGCGGTTATTCAGGGCTTATTTCAAGCTATATGAAACGCCCTTTTGACTTTATTAACCCCACCCTAACCCTTGAAGGGCTTAGATTTTTGTATAACTTAAATCAGCCAAGCAATATTCCCGCGATACAGGCGGACATGTAAGAGGCTAAAGTTCCGCAGATTAGCGCGCGAAGCCCCAATCGTGAAATATTTTTCCTTTGATTAGGCGCAATTTCTCCGATACCTCCGATTTGTATAGCAATAGAGCTGATATTTGCAAACCCGCAAAGGGCAAAGCTTGCTATTATAAAGCTTTTGTCCGCAATTAAATTTTTAACCGAAATTAAATCGATATAACCGAGCATTTCGTTTAAGATAAATTTTGTGCCCATTAATGAGCCTACAATACTTGAATCTTTAAGCGGAACTCCCATTACATATGCAAAAAGTCCAAAAAGTTTGCCTACTATAGCTTTCATTGAAAGGTTATCGATATCAAGCCCGATAAAGGAAAGATTTATATGTAATGCGTTGTGCAAAAATACCCCGGTTTTACCTAAAAGCCAGTCAATCATTGCAATTAGAGCTACAAAAGCAATCAATACCGCAAAAACTTTTAAAGCAACGGAAAAACCATCTGATGCGCCTCTTGCGATTGAATCTACGACGTTGACATGGGTTCTTCTTTTGCTTATTTTAACTTCGCCTTGAGTTTGCGGTGTTCCGTCTTCAGGATAGACAATTTTTGAAATTACTAAAGCACCGGGTGCTGCCATAATTGACGCGGCAAGCAAATACTGTGCGGGGATTCCCATTCCTATATAAATTGCCATAACCGCACCTGAAATACATGCCATACTTCCAGTCATAGATGCAAGAAGTTCTGAGCGGGTTAAATTAGGCAGATAAGGTTTAATCATAATTTGTGCCATGATTTGTCCCACAAAAGCACTTGCCACATTGGAGAAGGATTCAGCACCGCTTACATTCATTAATTTGTACATGCCTTTGCTTAAGATTGCAATCACGCGCTGCATAATTTTGTAATAGTATAAAATGTTAACTATAACACTCACAAATATAGTCGTTGCAAGCAGTTGAACCGCAAAAACGATAGAGCCTTTACCAAAAACGTTTCCGAGTTTGATGTTATCACTTAACGGTCCGAAAAGAAAATATGCACCCTGATTTGCAAATTGAAGTATCTTTTGGATAAAAAGCCCTATATCATAAAAAATTGCTTGCCCAACAGGTGTTTTTAAAACAAATACCGCAAGTAATATTTGGAGCAAAAACCCCATTCCCACGGTCTTTATATTGATAAGTTTCTTGTTGTTTGACATTAAAAATGCTATTAAGAATATTACTAAAATTCCTATTAATCCGAAAAATCTTTCCATTTAAGTCTCTCTTTCTTTTTTTTATTTTAACTAAAGATATAACAAATAAAAATATATTTATCAAAAATGTTGATAAAAGTTTATGAATCTGAATCTATAGTTTTCTTAATGAAAAACAAAACGACGTTGATGTTTATAAAAAGCCCGAAAACATTGGTCGATTTGCACTGTATTAATCTATACAGAGTGGCTACGTGCGTAGCACAAAAAAAAGCCAACTTTTCAGTTGGCGCATTAAACGTTACGAAATTTAGGGAATGGGTAGGATTAATTCTTTTTAAATATTCGGTTTACGCGAATATTTTGAATGTTGCTTCAATATTTTTATCAATAACTTTTTTAACAGATTCCATTTCTGTTTGAATAGCTGTATGCTCTGTTTCTATTTGTTTTAGTTCTAAATCATATTTTTTGTCCTGATTTTGTATTTTAGTTGTTTCTACTTCGTATTTGAGTTCTGCTCTTGCATCATCAGAAGTATCATAAACTTCTTCAAGTAAGCCATCTGTATTCCATTGATCTTCTTGGGCATGACCTGTTGATGTTAATTTTTCCATTCTCAAATTGCCGTTGAATAATTGTTCATATAGCCATTCAGGATTGCTTAAATTTTGATCGTCAGTTGTTACATATCCGTGAGATTGGATTTGATTGAACAAATTAGTATAATATTGAACTGCATCAGCATCGTAAGTATAACGGGAATCTACAGTTGGCGGAGGAGGATCTACAGTTGGCGGAGGAGGATCTACAGTTGGCGGAGGAGGAGGAGTTGAAGGAGTATTGCCGTCGCCTGTTCCCCAAGTATTGCCGCTGCTTGTTCCCCAGTTGTTGCCAGGGTTTACTCCTGATCCGGAGTTGTTATCGTTGTTATTTGCCGCAGAAGTTGCGGGCATTGATAAGATATCATACACATCTGTTTCAGTACTTGAGTTTGTGGTAGATTCACTAACCCCTTTTATTATTTCTGTGGTATTGTTGCCTCCTGTTGGATCAGAATCACCGCCAATATTTGGAGGATTATGAAGGCTTGTATATCCGAATTGGTTTAAAAATCTTTCACAGCTGCCTCCGGCAGTATCGAATGCTCTTGCAACGGTACCGGAGACTAATATTCTATCTGATGTATCAACAAGAATCCTTTGAGCTTCTATTGAAGGAAGTGTTTGGAATCCTGTTAATGAGCTTGCCGTTAAAGGCGTATTTGTATTTTTTATTTTAAAAATCTTATTGTTAAGGGCATTGGTGTATTCGCTTGCAACCGCTTCAGTTGACCTGGAAAGCTGAATTTTTGCATTTGTAAGTTGCATAGCTTGAAATTCTAAATCCGATAACCTTGCGGTTAAAGACAAGAGCCTTGCTTGTGATGCTGCCATACCCATTGGTAGTTTCTCCTTGAATTTTTGATTTCTTTGTAACGTTTTTCCCTATGTCTTATTTATCGGCATTTGTTTATTTGAACTTTAAAATTTTAAAAGGGATTGTAAAATTTCTTTACAATCCCTTAATATTTAAGAAAGTAGCAATTAACCAAATATTTTAAAAGTTCTGTCAATACTCTTTTCTTGAGTCTTTTTGACTGATTCATATTCTTCTTTTGCTGCATTATATTCAGTATTTATGGTGTTAAGTTTCATGTCTAATTGTTTTTCTTTATAGTTTAAGTCAGATATTAAACGATCATATTCTGCTTGTGCCGCGGCATTATTTTTTTCATAAGATTCTTCATATAATGATGAATCTTGGGCGATGGATGTTTCTACAAATCCACCCTGACCGCCATTTGCACTTTCAGAATATTCTTCCATATGAATGTTTCCATTTTTAATTTGATCATGAATCCAGGTTGCATCATTGAACTTTTCGTCTTCAACGCTTATATAACCTTTTAGCATCTCGTTGAAAATATTACTGTAGTAAAATACTCTACCTGCATCGTATGTATATGTATTATCAGGGTCTGTCGGAGGCTCTGTAGGTGGTTTTGGTTGTGTAGCTTGGATAAATGATGCGTTTATATTATTTATTAAAGGTGTGAGACCGTCTGTTATGATGCCGAAAAAATCATTTTTAATGTTATCTAAATTACCATCGGCAGCCATAGCGGCAGTTCCTGCTGCCATCCAGGCTGCATAAGCAGTGTTTGCTTCGTCTTGGTAGCTTTGATCATCAGGATAGGCTTGATATGCAAGATACGCTGCTATTCCGTATTCTTCTACACGCTCACGAACAGTTTGATGTGCTTCGTTTGCAACTGCCATAGCTTCGTTAAAGTCTTGCATTTTTGTGATTAATTGAGCAATTAAAGCATCAAAATTTGTGAAATTTTCGGAAATAGAATCAATATTTACTTCGTTTCCTTCACATTGTGTATTTAAGCCTTGATAATATGACTTTAAATTGCTAAATCCTTGGCATATACCTTCTATTATTCTTGGAAATGAACCTTCAATTTCCAGTCTTTCTTGA
>DAOQAU010000017.1:0-27715 GCA_035354275.1 Candidatus Gastranaerophilaceae bacterium | reverse complement strand
ATCGGAGTTTTTCCGTCCGCCCAATAATCTGTAACAATAACTTGTCCGTCGGGCAGGGTTTCTTTGTTTATTTTAAAAACAGGCTTTTGGTTGTTTTTATTTACCATAGGCATAGCATCATGAACGATTCTTTCTGTTCCGTCGGCTCTATAAAGGGCAAATCTGACAGGAACCTTCAGGGTTTCATCTGCATATAAGGTTCTTTTCATCGGAGTTTTTCCGTCCGCCCAATAATCTGTAACAATAACTTGTCCGTCGGGCAATTTTTCAACATTTGAGTTTGATTTTGAAAAAGCAATTTTCTTTGATGTTAAACTGTTAAATGCACTTATACTTTGAATGTTCATTTTTACCACACTTTCTGATAAAACAATACAGCTATGTTTAATTAAACGCTCTAATTTTTTTTTTTGCCGTTAAAATATTAAAATGTTTATAAAATGTTACAATTAATTATGGCAACGCTTTCGATATGATAAGTGTGGCAGAACATGTCAAAAGGCTGAATAAATTCAACTTTTGCACCTTTTGAAGTTAAATATTTTAAATCTCTGGCAAGAGTCGCGGGATTGCAGCTTACGTAAATTATTTTCCCTTTGCAAAGATTAAGCGCATATTCTAAACTTTCTTCACTGCAACCTTTTCTAGGCGGATCAAGAATTATAACATCAAATTTGCGTTTTTTTGTCTTCAATTCTTTTTCAAAAAATTTTGTCGTATCCATATTGTGAAGTTCAACGTTTTTAATGTCATTGAGATTTAAAATTTCTTGGGCAAGGCTTACGGATTCTTTATTTTCTTCAACACTTACAACTTTTCTGCAAACATCTGACACGCATATCCCGAAAGAGCTTACGCCCGCATAAGCATCTAATACAAGTGGCTGTTCATAATTATTTTTTATATATTTTTTTACAAATTTAAAAATATTTTGCGCGCTTTTGGGATTAATTTGGAAGAAAGTATTAGGACCTATTTTGAAGGATCTATCCAAAATCTGTTCTTTTATGAAGTCATTTCCTACTACAAGTTCTGTTGTTTCACCTAAAATAACATTTGTTTTTTTAGAATTAAAATTTATGCAAACACCCGTTACTTCTTTAAAATTATCAAATATATTTTGGGCAAAGGGGTAAATGCGTTCTTTTATCCAACTCCCTCGCCCCTTGCGGGAGAGGGCGGGGGTGAGGGGTAATGAATTAAAAACGAGCGTTACAAGGATTTTGCCACTTGATGCCGAAACTCTCATAACAACGTTTCTCAAGTCTCCTGCGTGTTTTTTTTCGTTGTATCCGGAAATTCCGAAATTAAATGCAGTGTTTCTTATAAATTCAATAATTTTGTCGCAAATCTCAGGCTGAATGGGACAGTGTTTTATATTTACAATTTCGTGCGATTTGGGTTTGTAGTATCCTGCTAAAATTCTTCCCGAAACTTTTGTCTGTGAAATAGGATATTGGACTTTGTGCCTGTAATTTTTAATTTGAGGGCTTGCTATCGGGTTTTTTATTTCAACATTCAACCCGCCGATTGTTTTTATCGCGTCTTCAATTATTTCCTTTTTACATTCAAGCTGGTAATCGTAATTGATGAACTGTAATTGACATCCGCCGCATACTTTTTGCATTGCACAGAAGGGCTCGGCGCGATGCGCCGAGCCCTTAATTATTTCAACAATCTTTGCAGTTGCCCAATTTTTGTTTAATTTGGTTATTTCAGCCAGCACTTTATCTTGCGGGCAAGTGTTTTCAACGAAGATTACAAGCCCTTCGTGTTTTGCGATTCCAAATCCGAGATTGGAGAGTTTTTCGATATCAAGAGTCAGTTTGTCTTGAACTTTCATTTCTCAATCTTAGTATAAAAATTCCTATTATTCCAACAAAAAATAAAGCAAGGCTTACAATTTGGGCTATGGGAATTCCAAAAATATTTAAAACGCTGTCTATTCTTATTTGTTCAATTAAAATTCTGGCAACCGAATACATTGTTAAGTAGCTGAAGAATATTATACCGTCGATATTTTTTGTAAGTTTTCTTACAACAAAAAGCAAAATGAAGAAAATAATTATGTCCAAAATGCTTTCATATAAAAACGTAGGGTGAAAGAAGTTATACTGCAGGTATTCAATCGGTCTTTTGTAAATCGGGATATAAAGCTTAAAAAAATTATCTGTAGGAAGTCCGAAAGCTTCTGAATTAAAAAAATTCCCCCATCTTCCAAGTGCTTGACCTAAAATAAGCCCGTAAGAAAAAATATCACAAAGCTTTAGAATTGGCAACTTTTTTGCTTTTGCGTATAAAATTCCGCCGATAAGCCCGCCTATAATTGCCCCGTGGATTGAAATCCCGCCTTGCCATATTTGAATTATCTCTTTGGGGTGAGCCAAATAATATTCGCTGCTTAATAGGCAGTAATAAAGTCTTGCGCCTATAATTCCGCACATAATTATATAAGGTGAAATGTCATAAATTATTTCACTGTTTAATTCCGGATAAAGCTTTTTTGTAATGTTGCTTGCTACCAAAACCCCTAGCAAAAGAGACAGAGCCATTATTATTCCGTAATAGTATATGCTGAAAGCACCTATTGAAAAAAATATGTCGCCTGGTGAAACAAACATTTTAACCTTCTTTTAGAGGGGGTTGGGAAGAGTATTTTTCGATTTGTATTTTTAAATACTCTATCTTTTCTTCAACTTCTTCTTTGTCTTTTATTTCCAAACCTTTTTCAAGGTATGTTTGATAAGATTGTACGGCTTTATCAAGAAGCTCACAAACTTTTGTTTTTTCTTGTGCCGATAAGTTTTTGTTTTGATGGGTTTCTTCTTCGGCGTCAATTTTGTCTTCTTGCTCTTTATCTTCGTCTTTATCTTCGTCTTTTATTGTGCCGTCAATAATTCCTTTTGCATAATTTTCCTGCGCAACTGCAAGTGAATAGTAAGTATCTGCAAAGTCAGGTTTGATTTTTATTGCGCTTTCAAAAGTTTCAACCGCTTCGGGGTATTTTTCAGCCTGAGTGTAGGCAATGCCTAAATTATAATGGGTTTCAAAAAAAGAACTGTCTAAGTCCAAACTTGATTTAAGCCTGCTTATTGCATTTTCGTAGTCGCCTTTGTCAAGGTAGGATTTTGCCTTGTTGTTAAGCTCTTGGACCGCTAAATTGTTTATACATGCCGTTGAAATAACGGAAACAAAAAGTATCGTTACAAGTAAAAATGCTTTTTTCATAAACCCCTTTTCTCCAATGTCCCCAAAACAGTTTATAATAAAATTTAATATTTGGCAATATTTTATAATTTAAGTTACAATATATCAGTAAATAGTAAATAGTAAATAGGATATTAACTATATTAAATTAATAAGGAGTATTTATGTCTGATAAAGTAGTAAAATTGGGTTCTAAAAAATCAAAACCTGAAAAGAAAAAAGAAGAAACACAAGAAGTTGTAATTTGCAGTTTTTGTAACAGGCCCAATACTCAGGTTATAAAAATGGTTCAAGGCCCGGGGGTTAACATTTGCTCGGAGTGTACAATGATTGCCGTTCAATACTTAATTTTAAATGATAGAATGCCATCGGCTGAAGCCCAGATGATTTTGGATGCATTTTGGGGTAAGAGCAGAAAATGAGCAATAATCAATTGAACAAACTTCAAATAAAGGCAGAAGTTTTGACTGTACTATCGAAGCTTCAGACATTGCCTGAAGTTTCCGGCGCAGAAGCTTTAATGGAAGTTTTGTTAATCCAGCAGGATAAACGGGCAATTTTAGATGTTTTGATAAAAGAATTGTTGAAAGCGACCGAGCAGCGCGCTGTTTTGATTTGTTATATGCTTTTGCGGCTTTGCGAAAAAGAAGAGTTGGAAAAACCCCTTTGGGATATTTTAAAAAGCCCTCAAGTAAATGACGGAATAAAATCAGTTGTAATGAATCTTTTGCGTGATTTGGGCAATCGGGTAAATTATGAAAAGCTGGGCGAATATTTTGAAAATCCCGATGACGTAATAGATGCCGATACGAAAAAGCTTCTTCATGTTGCAATTATAAATCCTGAAGCCCAAATTGATTTTTTGGATTTTTTGAAGTCTTTGCCTGATAAAGACAAGGAAATTTTAATAAAATCTTTGGGTGAAGATTATTCTCAAGATGAGCTTGCAAATATTTTAATTCCTTTGTTTTTGTATTCTCCCGAATCCGATTTGGGCAAAATATCAGTGGGAATTTTAGGCGAAACCAAATCTCAGCTTGCGCTTCATGCTTTGATTGAAGCATTAGATTTTGTGGAAGATGAGCAAACGGTTTTGCTAATCAAAAAAAATATTTCCACCCTTAAAATAGCAGGGGTCAGGCAAGACAATACGATTGAATTTTACAAAGAAATTTTATCTGCATCTTCGCCTTTTGAAAGTTATATCAGCTATCCCGACGGACATGGAAATCAGGCGGTTATTTTTTCAAGAATAAGAGATATAGAAACAATTCAGATGTTTGCTGTTGTTATTAATTCAGGCTGGGGAATTGTAGATTGCTTCGGTTTTAACGAGATTTCAAAGGCGGAATTTGAGCGTATAGTAAAAAGATTTTTCGACGGTGACGAGCATACTCAAATTCCGCCTTCTTTTGTAAAATATATTCTCAAAAATGCTCAAACAATTACCAGAAAAACCGGCGGAGATATTTCTTATGAATTTCTTTGCTGGAAAACTCTTTTATCGGATATTCAAGAAACTGAAAATTTTGAGAAAATCTTGGATGAAAATTTTGTAAAACGAAAACTTTCAGATAGCGAAATGGAAAAATTTTATTTTGCGCCTTTTATTCAAAGGTGGTTTTTGGATACCGAATACAGTCAAGAGTTTACAAAATTTGTAGAAGGGCTTAATCAGAAATTTATTGAAGATGATTTTGAGGTTGATTTAGAATTGCAAATTCAAGAAAAATTGTCTGATATTTTTTGCGAATCACAGCGAAAATCCATAGAAGACAGGCTTTTGATGTGTGCTTATCTGGAGTTTTTGAAAAAAGATTCAATTGACGCACAAATTTTATATGCACTCAGATTTGACGAGGAAAACAAGGTTAAATTATACGAAAATATGCTCAGAAAAAGTATTTACGAATACTACGTATTGCAAAAATTTAAGCAAATAGAAGAAAAAAAGACAGCAAACATATTTGCTCTTCGCAACAAGCAAAAAGAAAAGGGACTTTCTGTCGTTCAAATAGAAAAAATCATTTCCATGATAGAAAATTTGTGGGTGCGCGAAAATGTATAAAGTTATGGCGTTGGATGTCGGAACAAAAAGAATCGGCGTTGCCCTAAGTGATTTTTTGCTTATATTGGCAAATGGAAACAGTTGTATAGAAAGAGTTCCGGAGAAAAACGCGGTAGAAAAAATTAAAAAAATTGCTCAAGAAAATAAAGTTAAAAAAATTGTCATAGGCGTGCCTTTGAATATGGACGGCACAAAAGGTTCTCAGGCAAAAGACTGTATTAATTTTGCAAAGAATTTTGAAAACGAATTTGAGATAATTTTTGAAGACGAAAGACTTACTTCCCAGCAAGCCGAAGAAAATTTGCGCGAGAAAAAAATTAACTTTAAAAAAGACAAAGGACTAGTTGATATTGAAAGTGCTTGTATTATACTGGAACAATATCTTAGTCGTGAACGGTGAACAGTGAGCCGTGAACAGCAAATAAAAGTGAATAATTGCAATTATAATTAAAGAATTGTTATTGAAAAGTAGGGCGGGATAGCAATCCCGCCAAAATAAAATAATAAATTATCAGTCAAAATAAGGAGCAGCAATGAAAGAAAAAACTAAAGAGGAAAATTTTATTATAGAAACAATCGACGAAGAAGGGAAAATTATTAAATTTGAACTTTTTGACATTGTTGAATTTGAGGACAAGGAATATGCACTTTTGCTTCCTGCTCAAAACCCCAAAGACGATGATGAGGTGGTTTTGATGCGTTTGAAACAAGACGGCGAAGACTATCTTTTTGAAGCAATTGAAAGTGATGAAGAATTTGATAAAGTCGCAGAATTTATTGAAAGTTTAGATGTAGAAGACTAATGTTTGAGAAATTCACCGAAAAAGCCATAAATGCAGTAACAGAGGCTCAAAATCAGGCGAGCTTAATGGACAATGCATTAGTTCAGCCTGAGCATTTACTTCTGGCGATTGCAAAAGAGGCTAAAGGTGTTTCTCAAAAAATTTTTAAAGCGCAAAATATTAATTTTGAAGAGCTTAAGGAGGCGGTTGGAAAACGCTTGAGGTTTGAAAAGGCGGAAAGCCCTCAAGAGGCAAGGCCTTTCAGTAACGAGTTTAAACAGCTTTTGAAAAGAACTCTTGATTTAGCTAACAAATCAGGAAACAGTTTTGTTTTGTTTGAGCACCTTTTTATTGCAGTTCTTAACGATAAAACTTCTTATATAAGAAGGATTTTGGAACAGTTTAACTTTAATATTTACGAGTCCAGAGAAATTTTATACAAACTTGTCGAAAAAAAATCTAAAAAGCTTTCTCATCCTGAAATAGAAGATACAAAAGAGTTTGAGTCTTCATATCTTACGGCGGATTGTCTTTTTGAGTACGAAGAATCTTCTAAAATATTTGAAAGGGCGGTTTCGAAGCTTTCGGCGTCAAATTATGAAATTTTGGGCACCGAGCAGATAATCTCTTCAATTTTAGAGGATAAAGAATCTGATATTGTTAAAATTTTAAACAATGAGGGAATTACTTTAGAAGCTTTTGAAAATGAACTGTCTAAGCAGTCTTCCAGAGCTTCTGAATTTGAAGGTAAAAAAGTTATTTTTACTCCAAACGCTTTTGTTGCTATGAATTTAGCGATTCAAGCCGCAAAAGAACTTGGCTCTCTTGAAATTAAGCCCGAACATATGATTTTAGGACTTCTAAAGGCTAAAAAAGGCGTTGCATACGACATTTTTAAAGCACTCAATGTTGATGAAAATTCGCTTGGCGAAGAAATTGTTAAACCTATCGAAAAGCAAATGCCGCAGGCACTTACAATCCTTAAGCTTGCAAAACAGGAGGCAAGAAGGCTCGGCAGAAACATCGTCGGTACGGAAATGATTTTGCTTGGCATTTTAAACGAAGGCATGGGCGTCGGGTTTAAAGTTCTCAATGAACTTGAAATAAATATAAAAGACGCAAGACAGGTTATAGAAGGCTTAATCGGCTATGGTAACGAGTATTACGAAACAGAAATTATTTTCACGAAACGCGCCAAAAAAGTTTTGGAAATCGCCTGGGAAAAAGCAAAAAAACATTGTAAATCAAGAATTTTATCCGAACATCTGCTTTATGCAATAACAATGGAGCCGCAGTCGGTTGCTATGAAAGCATTGGAGCAGCTCGGCGTCGATGCCGTCGAAATAAAACAAGGGATACTTAAGGAAATTGAAAGGTGAAAATAGTTGAATAGTCGAAAAGTCGAATAGTTGAAAAGTTAAATTTATTATAATTGCACCTATTCACTTATTTACCTATTAACTTATTTACTCAAATTATGATTGAAATTGTTGAAAATTTTTTAAAAAAATATGATTTAATTTCTTCCGAAAATACTTTTTTGGTAGGGTTTTCCGGCGGATGCGATTCAATGGCCCTGCTTGATATTTTAAAAACACTTTCAAAAAAACACCGCTTTAAAGTTGTCGCCGCGCATCTTAACCACAACTGGCGAGGCGAAGAATCCCTGCAGGAAGAAAAAAATTGTGAGAAATTTTGTAAAAAAAATAAAATCGAATACGTTTGCCAAACCCTTGAAAATACTGTAGATAAAAGCGAAAATACCGCGCGCGAAGCAAGATACAAATTTTTCGTAAGTCTTGCAAAAAAATATAAAAATTGTTCGATTTTTACTGCCCACAGCGCATCGGATAATGCCGAAACCTTAATTTACAGAATCATTAAAGGAACAGGAATTAAAGGACTGCAGGGGATTTTGCCCGAGCGAAAAATCGACGGTCACAGTGTCTTTAGACCTTTGTTGGGGCTTGCCAGAGAAGAAATCGAAGGATATTGCATTTCAAGGGGGCTTGTCGCTAATACCGATTCTTCAAATTTTGATACAAATTATAAAAGAAATTTTATCAGGCATAAAATCATGCCTCTTTTTAAAGAAATTAATTACAGTGCCCCAATGGCAATAGTTTCGCTTGCAAAAATCGCTTCAAACCAAAATAAAATAGTCGAAGAATACTTGAACTTGATTAAATCGGAAATTTATTGCGAAGGTAAAATTTTAACTCCAAAATTTAAAAATTTATCCAAAGAAGTAAGGCAAAAAATCATTTACGACAGGGTTTTGGAGCATAATTTAGATTACGATTTTAAAAAAATAAAAAGTATTTCTGATTTTATAGAAGAAAACTGGAATTCAAAAGCCGGTTCAAGATATTCGGTTACAAGCGATTTGTGGCTTTTTATCAATAAAGAAAACATGTATTTGATAGATAAACTTCAAAATAAAAAAAATATAAGTATCAAAATAAACAAAGAAGGCGAATACAAAATCCCCGAAATCGAAGGGGCGTTTTCGCTTCAAAAATATAAAGGCGCAGAAAAAATTGAATTTCCCTGCGAAAACGCCCTTTGCGCTTACGTCGAAATCAAAGTCAAAATTGATTTTGAACTGCGGACAAGGAAAGAAGGCGATTTCATTAACCCGTTCGGGATGAAAGGCACAATGAAGCTTAAAAAATATCTTAATTCAAAAGGGGTTGCCCAGCATGAAAAAGACTCACTACTTATGCTCTGCAGTGGTTCGGAAGTCTTTTGGGTTATCGGCGTAGGACTGAGTGATAAATTTAAAGTTGTAAATAAACCCTCTCATGTGTTAGAATTTAGGGGTAAATGTAGGGGGTAAATAAGAGATATGCAGGTTAAAGATATGGAAATTAAAAAAGAAGATTTAAAAATTTTATTTACGGCAGAGCAAATTCAACACAGGATAAAAGAAATTGCTCTTCATTTGAATTCGATTTATAAAGACGAGGAAGTTTATGTCGTTTGCGTTCTCAAAGGTGCTGTTATGTTTGCCGTCGATTTGGTCAAATATCTTAAAATGCCTTTGAAGATGGAATTTATCAGGCTTTCAAGCTACGGTCATTCGACGACTACTTCAGGAAAAGTTAATGCGGTTGATATTTCGCTTCCTGATTTAAACGGCAAAAACGTGCTTGTGGTGGAAGACATTGTTGACACAGGGCTTACGGCAAAATTTCTGCTTGATTTTATAAATAACAATTTCAAAACAAAAACGACAAAATTCTGTTCGCTTTTGGATAAAAAATGTTTCAGGAAAACTCAGATTGAGCCTGATTTTGTAGGCTTTGATGTTGATGACAAATTCGTAATCGGTTACGGGCTTGATTTTGAAGGTCATTTTAGAAATATCCCTTATATCGGACATGTGGAAAATTTATGAAAACGGTTGCGTTTATTCCCGCAAGAGGCGGAAGCAAAAGTATTAAAAACAAAAATATAATGCCGCTTGCCGGCAAGCCGCTTATTTATTGGGCTATTTCAGCCTGTATCGGCTCAAAATCCATTGAAAAAGTCTTTGTTTCAACCGACAGTAATGAAATTAAAAAAGTTGTTGAAGGCTTTGGGTTTAAAAATGTAGAAGTGATTTCGCGCTCGCCTGAAACGGCTACAGACACCGCCACTTCAGAAAGCGCGTTGATTGAATTTTGTAAAAATCATAAGTTTGAAAAAGTCGTATTTTTGCAGGCGACTTCGCCATTGACTGCTTCTGCGGATTTGGAAGGTGCGCTTAAAAAAATGAAAAAAGAAGGTTCGGATTCTTTGGTTTCAGCCATTCGTAATTATCAATTTTTATGGGATATAAAAGGCAAGCCCATAAATTATAACCCCCAAAAACGCCCCAGAAGACAGGATTGGGACGGGTATATGATTGAAAACGGGGCATTTTACATAAGCTCAAGAGAAAATATCTTAAAATCAAAATGCAGGATTTCAGGCAAAATCACCTTTTGGGAAATGGATTCAAAAAGCTTTTTTGAAATCGACAATCCCGAAGATTTAGCGATTGTAGAGAA
This sequence comes from Candidatus Gastranaerophilaceae bacterium, assembly GCA_035354275.1. Taxonomy (GTDB): domain Bacteria; phylum Cyanobacteriota; class Vampirovibrionia; order Gastranaerophilales; family Gastranaerophilaceae; genus DAOQAU01. The sequence continues at coordinate 17,624 of DAOQAU010000017.1, read as the reverse complement.
GTTTATACGATAGGAAAGCAAGAGGTTGCATTGTGATATTCTGCTTTTTGTGTCGTTGCGAGAAGCCCTGTTTTACAGGGCGACGAAGCAATCCAAGGATTTTTAGATTGCCACGGCTTTTTCAAAGCCTCGCAACGACGAGAGGGCGAGCGGTGATAATAAATCAAGTCATTTATCTCTCGCAACGATGGAAATTAATAATCCATTTTCCAGTTGTCGTTTAGTATTTTACCGAAACAACCAATAGCGCTGTAACTATTTCCTAAACAACCTGGTTGCCCTCCTCTGCCATTATTGAAATATTCCTCTCTTGCTTCTTGCGCATTAGAACCATAGTTAGAACAGAGCCCACTTGCATTAGCAATTCCTTTTCTGCATTCGGGAGTAATACTTTCATCTAAAGAACCGTCATAATAATATGAAAAGGTAAAAAGGTCCCTTCCCGCAACATTTGGTAGCTTTAGTCCGTTTATATCAACGATAAAAGTTCCTGCATTGTAGGTGCCTGATTGACCGGATATACAAATACTTGCACCGCTGGCAATAATAACACTATAGTAGCATCCGATCCCACCGGCTTCATTGCCGCTAATTGATTTATAGTTATCCGCAAAGCATGTTGATAGGTTTTCCCTGCCACAATCTTTTATAACCTTAAAATATTTTTTTAAAAAATCATTTCCTGCCCTTTGATAAGCTTCGTCCCAAATACATCCTGCAGTCTCGTCACAATACAAAGTATCAGAAGCGGTTATTTTATTTATACTTTCATCTGCCATCATTAGTTTGAGGGCTTGTGAAATTTCAGTATAAATTTTTTTCAATTGGGTTACATATTGTGTTTTTTGATAATACGCGTATAAATTCGGCACCGTAAGTGCTGCCACAACACCGATTATGGTAAGGGTTATCAAAACCTCTGCAAGCGTAAATCCTCTAAAATTCTCTCTCATAAAAACCTCTTTAAATTGATGTTAATTCTAATTAATCATACAACTAAAATAGGTGGTGGGCAAAAGTTTTTACATTATTATTATTATTATTATTATTATTATTATTATTATTATTATTGGATTGTGGCGGTTTACAAAAGTTTAATAATTTCTTCTGTGAATTTTGTACATGTTGCGCTTCCGCCCAAGTCGGGTGTTAAAATTTTGCCTTGAAGGGTTTTTAAAAGTGCCTGTTCTATTTTTTGGGCATAAAAATTTTCGCCCATGTATTTGAGCATTTCTATCGCGCAAAGCAAAAGTGCAGTGGGGTTTGCCTTGTTTTGTCCTGCGATGTCAGGAGCTGAGCCGTGTACCGGTTCAAAAACCGCATGATGAAAGCCTATGTTTGCGCCCTGCGCTACGCCTAATCCTCCTATAAGCCCCGCGCATAAGTCCGATACAATATCTCCGTAAAGGTTTGGAAGCACTAAAACGTCAAATTTTTGGGGGTTTTGTACAAGCTGCATGCACAAATTATCTACCAAAATTTCTTTGTAATTAATTTGCGGATATTTTTTTGCAACATCTCTTACGCTTTCTAAAAAAAGCCCGTCGGAAAGCTTACAAATATTGGCTTTGCTTACAGAGCAAACTTCTTTTCTTGAATTTTTGAGCGCATATTCAAAAGCAAATTCTGCAATTCTTTCTGAGGCTTCTCTTGTTATTATTTTAATGCTTTGAGCCGTGTTTTTGTCGATTTGTTTTTCGATTCCTGCATACAAATCTTCGGTGTTTTCTCTAACAACGATAATATCAACATCATCAAATTTTGTTTTAATGCCTTTGATATTTTTACACGGTCTTAAATTTGCGTATAAATCGAGTTCTTTTCTCAAAGTTACATTTACCGAGCGAAAACCTTCTCCTATAGGGGTTGTTACAGGAGCTTTGAGCGCAATTTTATTTTTTTTGATTGATTCTAAAACTCTTTGGGGAAGAGGTGTTCCTTCTTTTTTGATAACGTCTTTTCCTGCTGTTTGAACATCCCAGTTGAGTTCTAAGCCGCTTTTTTTGATTATTTTTACAACGCAATCGGTTATTTCAGGACCTATTCCGTCGCCCGGGATTAATGTTACAGTTCTCATTGTTCGTTTTTCACAATTCTTAAATTTCTCTTAAACTCTTTATAAAATCCGCAATTTGTTACGGTAAGACTGTCTTCAAGATAGACAACGCCCATTCCCAATGCTTCAATCAACGGGCATGCCACGCCCCTTGCATAATTTTCGCAACTGATACATTGGTCATCATCTTCTATGTAAACTATGTCATCTATGCAATACATATGTGAATTATACTACTTTTGAGGATGTTTGTAAAATAAAATATTCTTAGTATAATTTTTATTAAGAGTTATTATATTTTGGAGAAAATAAATGGATAATCTTCAGGTCTTAAATTATGTTCCGACAGTAATAGAAGCTTCTTCAAGGGGCGAAAAAGCCTTTGATATTTTCTCGAGGCTGCTGAGAGAAAGAATTATATTCGTAGGCGACGAAATTGATGATGAATCGGCAAATTCAATAGTAGCACAGCTTTTGTTGCTCGACAGCGAAAATCCCGAAAAAGATATTATGATGTACATAAACAGCCCAGGTGGAGTTATAACAGCGGGAATGGCGATTTATGACACCATGAAGCTTGTTAAAGCAGATGTTTCCACAATATGTATCGGCGAAGCCGCAAGTATGGGCGCATTTTTGCTCTCTGCAGGAACTAAAGGCAAAAGAATGGCACTTCCGAGTGCAAGAATTATGATTCACCAACCGCTTGGCGGGGCTAAAGGCCAAGCCACAGATATAGAAATCGAAGCAAAAGAAATTATAAGAATGAAAAACATGCTCAACGGACTTTTGGCGCAACATTCGGGTCAAACTATAGAGAAAATAAAAGAAGATACCGAAAGAGACTATTACATGTCCGCACAAGAAGCCGTCGATTACGGGCTCATTGATAAAGTTTTATCTGCATCTAATTAATAAATAAAAAATGGGCGCAGGCATTTGCCTGCGCCCATTTTTTGGCATGTTTTACCAATCGCGTAAGTTAACATTTCTTAACAATTAATCTAAACATGCGCAATTATTTAATAAAAAAACTTTTTATATATGTAAGGTAGGTTTAGTTATTTAATTTGGAGGTCTGGTTATGACAGCAAGTATTGGTACTTTTGCGCCTTATTATCCTCAATCAGGGATTTGTAACAACGGTAATTTAAGTGGCGACGACATATTTTACGGAAATGACGATTTTTTGTCAAGCAGTATTTTTAACAATAATGGCTTTAATACTTTAAACAACTTAGGCGGAGGTTGTTTTGGTCCTACTATTTTACAAAATTCTTACGGCTATCCCGGACAAATGCCTATGATGCAAGAAGGAGAAACTCTTGAAGAATATGCAAAAAGAGTAAAGGATTATGTTGGATTGCAAGGTGAAATCCAAAATGATATGCAAAAGTCTCAATTAAATAATCAGGTTGAATATCAAAAAAGGATGAACGGCGTAAACTTTGATCTTACTTCTGAAGAAGATGCGATAACAAGACAAATCGCTATTTTACAATCTAAAATAAAAGCCAATGAACAAGATCAAATTATGAGCTGTTACAATAAGTTGTTGCAGTCTGCAAAACAACAGTTAGCAGCTCAGGGAATTGATGTCAGCAAGATTTCAAATGACCAATTAAAGGCTTATGTCGAAAAATTATATAATCAAGCCACAGGTAAAAGTATGACTGATGAAATAGCAGAAAACGGCACAGGTCAATTTTGGTCAGGTTTCGGTAAAGGATTTTTCGGACTGGGAACATTATTTGGAAACAGCCGCACGGCTCAAGATAATATCTCAGACATAACAGGCGAGCCTCTAAGTAAATCACAAATGACATCAAAAGCCGTAGGCGGATCCTTAGGAGTTGTAGCTGCGGGCGCGATATGCGTAGGTGCAGGAGTTCTTTGTCCTCCGCTTGGAATAGCATTAGGAGTTGCACTTGGAGCAGGTATTATATCTTTGTTCTCAAAAAAGAAAAAGGCTTAATATAAATAACTTGGTGGGTAGGAATTAGTTAGTGTGACAAATGTTAGTTAGTGTATGTGTTAGTTAAAAGGCCGGGAAACCGGCCCTTTTTATGTCTTAAAAAATTACAAAAAAAGAACCCGCTTTAAGCGAGTTCTTTTTTAATTCCTCCGATAAATCCGTTAGTCTAGTAGTGCCTCTAAAATAGTTGCATTTTTTGTTGCCGTAACGTTTTCTCTTACTTTGTTTCTGTGAATATAAGTTCTAAGTGCTTCTCTGATAAGCTCTGAACGTGAACGGTTTTCGTTACCCGCAACTGAATCAATCTCGTCTAAAAATTTTTCGGGCATTGAAATCAAAACTCTTGCCATAAATTATTTCTCCTTTAACTAAAATAATAATTATCTGATATATTTATAAAAACATTTAGTTATAAAAAAGTGTTCCTTTTTAGATAAAAAGTATATATTATTTTATGTAAAACCTTGTAATAAAAGGTTTTTTAGGGTGTAAAAACTCAACTTTACAAATGTTAATAATTTAGTCATGTGATTTAAAAATTAAAAAAATAAAAATTTGTTACATTTAATTTAAGAGGCGAAAATAAAGGATTTTTCATCTTTTAAGATGAAGTTTTTCAAACTAAAGTATAAACTTTTATAAAAATCATCAAAGTTTTTTATAGGTTGTGCCGATAAGTAAAATATGTGGTAATACAAAGGGAAAGTGACCGGCATGGACAAAAGAGAATTAGAGTCCGGAGCATCATTATTCGGACGGTCAATGAATTTGATAGAAGAAGATCCGTTGGAAGAGATTTTTGCCCTTAATTTGGGTGACTTTATTTCAGAACACCTGATTTCAGAAGATTTGGTGCAAAAAATCGGACACAATGTCAAAGACAAAGCCGAAAGTTTGAAAAGTCAGTTAAAAGAATTGATTTCAATTTATTCTATTGATAATACGCTTTGCGTTTTGGGATTTAGCTCTAAAGAAGATTATGTTATATACAATTCGATTGCAAAAACTATAGTTCAAATGCTTGATATGGACGTTTGTCATATTTATTTGACAAAAGAAAATGCCAAAGGTTTGGGAAAATCTTCCAAAGATTTGCTTTTGGTCGGCTCTTCCATAGAAATTAAAGACGATTTGTATAAGTATGATTTAGGTTATAAATTTGATGATAAATCTTTTGTCTCAGAAGCTTTTAAAAACAAAGAAACTGTCGAAGTTAAGAACCCCAATTTTTCAAAAAGATTTGAACCTATTAAGAAATTAAACGAAGATAAAGTTAAAGTTTTTACCGCAATTCCTATGCACAATAATGCTAAAGCAGTAGGGGTTATAGTAATTCAAAGTTATGTAGATAGATTTTTTGAAAGTGAATATTTAAGATTGATAGAATCTACCGCTTCGCTTTTTGCCACTTCAATGGAACTTCAAAGAGTTATTGAAGAAGCAAATGAACTTATAGCATCAGAAGATTCTATTATTGCCGACTTGCAGCATATGAGAGCTGAATTAACCGCTTTAATAGGTGATTTGGGCGATCAGCAGCAGACATTTGTAAAAAGACTTGCTTCTGCAGTTGATACGAAAGGTCAGTATAAGGTTTCGCACTCTCAAAATACCGCAGATCTTTCACGCTTGATATGCAAACATTTGGGCCTGAATGAAAAAACTACCGATTTGATTTATTATGCAGGGCTTTTACAAAATATAGGTAAAATCACCCTGCCCGAAACCTTGTTTTCTCATACCGGAAAACTTGATAAAGAGGATTGGGAAAAACTTCAAAATCACCCTAATGTCGGCGTTAATCTGCTTATGAATATCAACTTCCTGTCCGAAGTCGTTCCATATATTCATTATCACAGAGAAAGATGGGACGGCATGGGAGAACCCGAAGGCTTAAGAGGAAATTCAATACCGTTAGGCTCAAGAATTATCGCGGTAGCAGATGCTTTCAGCGCAATGACCGCAGACAGACCTTATCGAAAAGCAATGCTTAAAAATCAGGCACTTGAAATTATGAAAAATGAAGCCGAAAGCAAGTGGGATCCTATTATTGTGGATGCTCTGGCTCAGGTTATAAAACAGATGTAAATATTAAGAGAGAGTATGTATAAAGGCGGCGCGGTAATTTTACCGCGCCGCCTTGGTTTAAATTTTAATTATTTTTTTCGCCTTTAACGATTTCTTGGAGCTCTTTGACTTCGTATTTAAGCCTGTTTATTTCGCAAGAAATCGGATCTGGAATTCTGTTGTGCATAAGCACTCCGTTTTCGTCGATTATTTTTTGCATTACGATATGTCCGGGTACTCCTACGACTGTGGCATGTTCTGGGACATTATCGATTACGACCGAGCCTGCGCCGATTTTTGAGTATTCACCGATTGTAATGTTGCCTAAAACTTTTGCGCCTGCGCCGACAACGACATTGTTGCAGAGCGTGGGGTGGCGTTTTTCGGGTTTTGAACTTGTTCCGCCAAGTGTTACGCCCTGATACAAAAGCACATCATCGCCGATTATTGTTGTTTCGCCGATTACAACCCCCATGCCGTGGTCTATGAAAAACCTTCTTCCGATTGTAGCTCCCGGGTGAATGTCAATTCCGGTCAAAAATCTTGCAAAAGTCGAAAGCATGCGAGGGATAACGGGAATTTTCCATACCCAGAGTTTATGAGAAAATCTGTGTATCAAAAGTGCGTGGAATCCCGGGTAGCAAAAAATAACTTCAAGCAAATTTTTTGCAGCGGGATCTTTTTTGTAGATTGTTTTTATGTCTTCTTTTATGGTTTGTATGGTTCTTGTGAGCATTTGGTAATCCTTTGTTTTTTAGGTTATAAAGTGAATAGGTGAATGGCTTAAGGGTTGTTTTGGATTGCTTCGTCGGGCTTTGCCCTCCTCGCAACGACATTATAACTATTCGACTGTTCGACTTTTCAACTTTCGAATAATTCCGTTGATAAGTATCTTTCTCCGAAATCGCACATTATGGCGACAATTAATTTTCCTTTGTTTTCACTTTTCTTGGCAAGGTCTAAAGCAGCCTTTAAGATTGCACCGGAGGAAATCCCTACTAAAATTCCTTCTCTTTTTGCAAGCTCTTTTGCAAATTTGAAAGAATCTTGCGCGTTTACGGTAATTATTCCGTCGATTTTTTTCTTGTCAAAAAGTTTTGGGATAAAGTTTGCGCCGATTCCCTGAATTTTATGCGGAGCCGATCTGCCTTCGGTTAAAAGCGGGCTTTCCATAGGCTCTACTCCGTAGATTTTAACAGAAGGTTTTAGTGCTTTTAATCCCTCACAAAGTCCCATTGTGGTGCCCGATGTTCCTATGCCTGCTACGACAATGTCAACTTTGCCTTTTGTATCTTCAAAAATTTCTTTTGAGGTGGTTTCTTTGTGTGCAAGCGTATTTGCAGGATTTGAAAACTGCGAAGGTATAAAAGAATTCGGGTCTTTTTCGGCAAGTTCAAAAGCTTTATCTACAGCACCTTGCATGCCTTTTTTCTTGGGCGTAAGAACAAGCTTTGCACCGTAGCCTTTAATCAGCAGCCTTCTTTCAATAGACATGCTCTCGGGCATGACAATAACTATTTTTAAACCCATAACCGCAGCGCACATGGCAAGTCCTATACCCGTGTTTCCGCTTGTAGGCTCGATTATTACGGTATTTTTGTTGATTTTGCCTGCTTTTATTGCTTCATTTAGCATGTAAAAAGACGCCCTGTCTTTAACTGAGCCCGATGGGTTGAAAAACTCCAGTTTAAGCGCAATTTCACAGCCTTTGGTGTTAAAAGTTCTAAGCTTTACCAAAGGGGTTTTTCCTATAAGTTCTAAGATATTGTTGTGAATCATTTTGCCTCTATTTTATCAACTTTACAAAATTTCTTTTGCCGGCTTGTAAAATTCCTTCTTTATTAATTTGATAATTCATATCGGAGATTTTTTCACTGTTAAATTTTACTCCGCCGCCTTGAATTAAACGTTTTGCCTTACCTTTGCTTGTAACAAAATTTAATTCGACAAGCAAATCAAGAATGTTTGTTTCACCTTTTAGTTTATACTCGGGAACATCAGTTGGTATTCCCTTGTTGGATACGACATTTATGAATTCATTTTTGCCAAATTCGGCACCTTCTGTTCCACAATATTCTTGTGTGATAGTGTGGGCAAGTTTTAGCTTGATATCGCGAGGATTCACGCCTGATTTTAATTGATTTTCGATTTCTTTCAAGTCTTCATCGGAGACATCGGTCAAAAGCGTGTAATAGCGTATTATTAAGGTATCGGGAATACTCATGAGTTTTCCGAACATGTCTTTGGGATTTTCGTTAATGGAAATGCAGTGTTCGGGGTAAGTTTTTGACATTTTGACAACTCCGTCTGTTCCTTCCAGAAGCGGCAAAAGCATTACCATTTGCGGATATTTTTTGCCGTAAGCCGCCTGAATATCCCTTCCTAAAAGCACGTTAAATCTCTGGTCAGTTCCTCCTATTTCTATGTCGGAATCTACAATAACAGAATCATAAGCCTGCATTAGGGGGTAGAAAAATTCGTGTACGGAAATAGGTTTATTTTCGCTTATTCTTTTTGCAAAATCTTCTCTTACAAGCATTTGTGCGACCGTGATGTGTGAAGACAGTTTTAAAACGTCAACAAAGTTCATTTTGTGAAGCCAGTCGGCGTTGTTGACAATCTGCGCATTTTTAATATCAACAACTTTTGACATCTGTTCAAAATAACTTTTTGCATTTTTTTCGACTTCTTCTTTTGTCAAAGAGGGTCTTGTTTCGGATTTTCCCGAAGGATCTCCCACCATTGCGGTTGCACCGCCTACGATAAGAACAATTTTATGTCCGAGTTTTTGAAACTCTCTTAATTTGCGCATGACTACACAATGCCCTAAATGCAGGTCAGGGCGTGTGGGATCCATTCCGAGTTTTATTCGTAAAGGAGTGTTTGTTTCTTTGGCTTTTTGAAGTTTTATTGCAAGTTCCTTTATGCCTTCTTCAACACCGCCGGGTAAAACTTCCGCGCTTCTTGCCAAAAATTTTGCCTGTTGCAGAAATTCTTCTTTTACAGTTTTTGTAGAATCCATTTTCTAAGCCTCTTTCATTTTGGCTCAATTATACCAAAAAAATGCATTGTTTTGTAAACATTATATTAATTTTTCTTTTACAATTTAATTTTGCGCTGATTTTGAAGTATAATATTTTCTAGGAACAGATTTTGGGGAACTACAATAACTTTTTGTTCGTACTTACGGGGGATAATGAGGGTTTTAGGCTCAATTTATAAAGCTTTAAAGATATTTTTGGTATTTGTCATCTTGGCATGTGCCATGCCTGTTTTCGCGCAAAAAAGTAAATCTGACCAAGAAAGCTTGCAAATGCCTGAAGATGCAAAGTTAATGCAGCAAATTTTTTCTGTTTCATCCGAAGATGCTTCAAATGTTTTTGCCCCCGATGCACAAAGAGTTCCCTTGCCTGATGTTTCCGTAAAAAAACGGACATGGTTTAAAAAACCCGCTGAAGATGTAAAACAGGCAGATGTTTCACCTCCTGAAGTTTCCCCTGTTACAATTCCTGTTGAAACTCCTGTAATTGCAGCACCTTCTGTTCCTTCGACTGTACCTGCGGCGCAGCCTGTTTTACCTCCTGTTTCTGTTCCTATGCCGTCTTCTGCGGCATCTAAAGCTGTTCCTGAAACCCCTATATCTTCTGTTAATTCTTCAACAAATATTGCGAAAGAAGGTGAAAAAGAGGCGGTTTATATCAGAGATATTGAAATTGCGGGTGTAAATGTAATTAAGCCCGAGATGATAATGAATAAGCTCCAGTTTCGTACAGGCGATGAATACAGCAGGGACATGGTTCAAAACAATCTGAAAGCAATTTATCAGATGGGATTTTTTACCGAAAGAATGAAGGCGGTTCCTGTTGAAAATCCTGACGGAACGGTCACTTTGAAAATTTATTTGGAAGAAAATACTCCTGTAAGTGATTTTACGGTTGAAGGAAACGAGGTTGTTTCCACAGAAGAAATTCTTAACTTCCTTACTCCGCTTCAAGGCGAACCCCAAAACATTGCCGATATTAATACAGCAATAGAAAAAATTCAGGAATATTATTCTTCTAAAGGCTATATTCTTGCAAGAATCGATTCGCTTTACGATGATCCCGACGGGGTTATAAATGTTCACCTTAATGAGGGTGAAATTAAGCGGATTTTAATCGCAGGGAATGAGAAAACAAAAGACTATATTGTAGCAAGAAACATTTTAACAGAAGCCGGCATGGTCTATAACGAAAATTTGATAAGAGAAGATTTGGTAAGACTTTATGCAACTCAAGCTTATAAAGACGTAAAGAGAGAAATTGAGCCGTCTGCGGATGATCCTGAAAAATATGATGTCACAATACAGGTTGAAGAACAAAGAACCGCATCTGTTATGATAGGCGGAGGTCTTGATTCGGCTACGGGGCTTTTTGGTTCAGGCGGTATTGCAGATAACAACTTCAGAGGCTTAAACCAAAGAGTGGCACTTAATCTTCTTGCAGGTTCAGGCTTTATTTTAAATGATTCTTCAATAATAAATCATATGAACATGCAGGCAGAATTGAGCTTTTTTGAGCCTTATTTTATGAATTCGGATAATTCCCTGATGAACAAAATTTTCTTCAGAGATTTCGGCAGTTATCAGATTCCGCTTGCGATAGAGCGCAGAATAGGTGCTGAAGCAACTATTGCTCATAAAGTAAAAAACAATAAAAACTTAACGGGAACACTTTCTTTAGGATTGGAAAATGTTAATGTGAGAGAAGGCGATGAAACAGCTATTGCACAACTTTACGCTCAGCACAGTGTTCCGATTGCAAACAGGGCTCAACAGCTTGAAGGCGGAACCTTCCTTTCTTTGAGTCCGGGTTTGATTTATGACACAAGAGATACGGTTATGAACCCCAGGCACGGTTTGATGGCAACCGTAAGGTGGGACGAGTCTCTTGATGTAGGAGGTTTTGATAAAACTTTCGGCAAAGTTACCGGGTCGGTTAAAAAATATGTGCCTATCGGCAAAAAGTCTTCTTTGTCATTCTTGGCTAAAGCAGGAGGCAAAATACACGGGGACATGCCTGAAGTTATGGCATATCGCTTAGGCGGACCTTATTCGATAAGAGGTTTCAGAATGAGCGGTGTTGGTACAGGTGACGGATTTGTTATGGGTTCGGTTGAATTGGCAACGCCGATTCCTTTGTTAGACAGGCTTAAAGTACAATTCCTTGACAATGTAAGAATGACTTTCTTTGTTGATGCGGGTAAAATATTTAACTCCACAATTTCTGATGTTATATACGACAGACCTATGCAGGCGGTTACTGCCGGTGTCGGTTTGAAAATTTATATACCGGGTATGGGTCCTCTTTCTGTTGATTACGGGGTACCTATTCTCAATCCGGGTAATACAGGGTCAACAAGAGGGTACTTTACTTTCGGTGTTGGTGATATGATGATGTATTAGATAAGTGAATAAGTGAATAGGAGAATAAGTGAATAAGAGAACTTCTCATAGTTTACGGTTCACCGCTCACTAAAAAAAGGAGGCATTATGAAAATTAAATTTACGGTTCTGGCATTTGCAATCATGGTCTTTGCGTGGTGCTCGTTACCTGCTAAAGCCGAAGGCGGAATCGGCTACATCAATTACAAAAAAATTCAGGAAAGTTGTCCTTTCGCACAGGCTGCGGTTAAAGAAGTTGATGCTAAAGGTTTGGAACTTCAGCAGTATCTAGTGGATAAGGAAAAAGAATTCAAAGCTTTGGATACTCCAATTAAAAAGAAAAATTTTGAAGAAAAAACAGCAAAAGAATTCAAATTGAAAGAAGAAGCTTACATGAAATTAAAAATGCAAAAAGAAGAAGCGGTTTATAACAAAATTCAAGAAGCTGCAAGGCAAGTGCTTATTGAGCAAAAACTTGATACAATAGTTGATTTCAGAATAATTTTTGTAGGCGGAATTGATGTTACCGACTTGGTTTTGCAAAAATTAAAGTAAGACAAGAGAAAAGTTATTATTTTCGTCGTTGCGAACCCTTTAGGGTGAAGCAATCCAATCCGCTTTTAAGAGTTGAAAAGGTTGCCGCAGTCGCTCGCAATGACGTGATAAGTGATTGGGTGTTAAACTATGAGAATAGTTGATTTAATCGAAAAAAAGAAAAAGGGGCTGAAACATACGCAAGAGGAGATTAATTTTATAATTTCTTCCATGATGGACGGTTCTGCGCCGGATTATCAGATTTCAGCTTGGCTTATGGCAATTTGTTTTCAGGGAATGAACGAAGATGAAACGACATGGCTTACAGATGCAATTGTTAAATCAGGTGAAACAGTTGACTTAAAAGAACTTGCCAAAGACGTTGTGGACAAACATTCAACTGGCGGCGTGGGCGATAAGGTTACGCTGACTTTAATTCCGCTTTTAGCAGCCTGTGAAATTCCTGTTGCAAAGCTTTCGGGCAAAGGTTTGGGGCACACCGGAGGCACTATCGACAAGCTTGAATCAATCCCCGGATTTAATACGAATTTGACCATCGAAAACTTAATTAAACAGGTTAAAAAAATAAAAGTCGCAATAGGCGGTCAAACCCAAAATCTTACCCCTGCAGACGGAAAAATTTACGCACTCAGAGATGTTACGGCAACAATTAACAGTATGCCTTTGGTAGCTTCTTCTATTGTCTCAAAGAAAGTTGCATCCGGTGCTGATAACATAATTCTTGATGTCAAATACGGCTGCGGCTCTTTTAATAAAACTGCGCAAGATGCGGTTGAGCTTTCAGAGCTCATGGTTAAGGTCGGCAAAAGACTTTCAAAATCACTAATTGCAGTCATAACATCCATGGAAGAGCCTTTGGGAAGGGCTATAGGTAATTCGATTGAAGTTATTGAATCCATTGAGTTTTTGAAAGGTCATACGCAGGGAGATTTAACCGATTTGACTTATGAATTTGGTGCCATTGCGCTTATTCAGGTGGGAAAATTTGACGATGAAAAAAAGGCAAAAGAATACTTGCAAAATGTAGTTAAGTCAGGCAAGGCACTTGAAAAATTTAGGGAATTAATCAAAGCGCAAGGCGGAAACCCTGAAGTTGTAGGCGATTATTCAAAATTCCCTCAGGCAAAATATAAAGTGGAAATTAAATCCGGAAAAGAAGGATTTATAAGCAAAATTGACGCTTACCAAATTGCCTACGGATGCAAATTGTTGGGGGCAGGAAGAGAAAGAAAAACGGATGATATTGATTACAGCGTAGGTGTTTACTTAAACAAAAAACACGGCGAATTTTGTAAAAAAGGCGAAGTTTTGTACACAATTTATTCAAATGACGAGGCTAAAACCAAACTTGCACAAGATGTCTGCGACCAAGCCTTTGAACTTACCTCAAAAACCCCAAAATGTCAGGATTTAATTTATAAAATTATTAAATAAATTTAAATAGCCCTAAAAATTTTTGTAATAAACTTTTTGAATTGTTTTCGGGCGGAGTGTCATAAAGTTTGTTTAATTCCGGGGGTAATTCGTAAATGGTTTCTTGTGGAGCCTGACAACCGTTTCTGACTTCAAGTTTACCTTGGCTTAAATCCATATACATTTTAAGCGGATTAGGATTATCCTCTTTTAGCCCTGCTTTGTGTAAGGCTTTTTTGAAAGGATTTATTATATGCCAATCAATTCCGCAAAGTCTGCAGTTATCGGCATAATTTATTTTGCCCATTTCTTTCAGCCTTTTTTCTAAATCTTTTTTCAAGTTTTGTGTAAATATTTTTATTTGATTCTCACTTGCCGGTTTTTGGTCTAACGCGGTTAATATGTTGATTTTCTGCCCCCACCATTCGGCAGCTTTGCTGCATAATAAGTCACTGGCTTCTCTGCTGTAATATTTGCCTGAAAAATTCACTCGATTATGTTGGTTAACTGCTGATATTTTCATTTTTTCTCCTTGATTTTATAAAAATGTTAATATTATAAAGTTCATAATATTTTTTTTTGCTAGTAATATTTTTTATATTTACAAATCATAACATTGTGAAAAAATTTATTATTGGTACAATTAAAATACAAAAAATAAGGAGCAACAGATGTTTAAAAATTCCAGAATGCAATACGTTATAAAATCAGTGCCAAGCGATAATACAAAAGCACTTGAAAATCTGCTCAATGAAATGTCTCAGGGGGGCTGGGATTTATACAGTATGCATGAGGTTGAAGCAGAAGAAGGCGGATACCAATACAACTGTATTTTTGCAGGAGAAAATCCACAGGAACAGGAAATCGCTGAAGAAGATGTTGTAAATATCAAAAATTTTAAAACCCAAATGGAAAAAATGCTCTCTTCGCAGCTTTCGCCTTATGAGTCCTGCAGGGAACTTCAGGAAAAAATAAAAGAGCAGAGAAAAAAAATAAACAAAATTAAAACTCAGCTTGAGGCACAATCCGAAGCACCGATTTCAAAAAACAGAAAACAGCTCAACGATGAGATTTCAAAAGGTTTAAGGGACTTGGAAGATTTGCGCCAACAGCTTATAAAAACCATTTCGCCCGATGTTATGTATTCAAAAATTAAGCAGGAAAAATTATCAATTTCTTTAAGCGAAGAAATTTTGGATTTGGTAAACCCAGATTTGGCAGCTGAATTGGTATCTGAAACGGTTAATTTGCGCCAAAAAATAACTGACAGACTCGGATATGTTATCCCGAAAATAATTTTCCAAGACGACGATAATCTAAGTCCTTACGAATTCAGTATAAAAATAAGAGGACAGGAGGTCTTGAACTCTTTTGCTTACCCAAAATACCTCATGTTTTTTGAAGATGATTTAAAATTAAGCAAAAAAGAAAAAGGCGCAATATATTCTGTTGACGAGATTACCGGCAAAAAAATCGTCTGGCTTGAAGAAAAAAAGACAAAAAGCTTTTGGCAAAAAGGATTGAAACCTTCCGAATTTATCTGCAGACTGCTTGAAAATATTATTATTAAATATATAGATGAAATTTTTGACTATTCTGACATTAACCGCTATATGGAAATAGTAAGCCAAGAAAATATGTTTTTGATTGAAAACATTATTCCCGATTTTATCTCTGCTGCCGATTTGAGATACATTCTGGTAAATCTTTTGAGAGAAGAAGTTTGCATAAAAGATATTATATATATATTTGAAAAAATAAATGATTTTTCCGATGAAGAAACAAAAGAAGATTTGCTCGATAAAATAAGGCTTTCGCTCTCTCGCTTCATAAGCAAGGGCGTGGCGTCTGCAGATAATGTTATTCAGGCATTTGAGCTTTCGGAGGCTACTTACAAGAGTATTTTTTCAAAAATTAATTCTAAAGAAACCGTAATAAAAATTGACGGCACAAAAATCGAAAAAATTGCAAAAAACATTTATAAAAAAGCAAAATCGCTAAATATTGACTTGGAAAATATGGTTGTGCTAACTCCGCTTGAGGCAAGACATATGATGTTTATGATTTTGTCACAGTTTGTCAATAATATAAAAGTGCTTGCGAAAGAAGAAATTTCAAATGATTTTGTAGTTGAAATTATTGATGAAATATAAAAAAGGGAGCAGTGAGAAGTGAGCAGTGAGAAGTTTTGTCATTCTGAGCCATAGCGAAGAATCTCTGAGATATTTCGGCTAAAGCCTCAATATGACGGGTAGGCGTAATAAGAAATTTAGTAGCTTAGAAATATGAAACTTATAAAATTTTAAGCTGATTTAACCCTTCAACGCTCACCGCTCACACTTCACCCTTTCTCATTTACCCCCCCCACTTGATTTTAAATTATTTTTTAAATAGTATTAATATAGTTACACAGTCGAAAAAGTAAAGGATGAGGTCATGAACCCTGTTATTAATGAATTAGAAAAACAATATCTGGATAAAGAACTTCCTGAATTGAACCCCGGTGATACAGTAAAAGTTTTCGTGAGAATTATTGAAGGAAACAAAGAAAGAACGCAGGCTTTTGAAGGAACAATTATCAAAAAACGCGGAAGCGGTGTTAACAAAACAATTACAGTAAGAAAAATTTTCCAAGGCGTTGGTGTTGAAAGAGTTTTTGCGATTTACTCTCCGAGAGTAGAAAAAATAAATATTCTCAAAAGAGGCGATGTAAGACGTTCAAAATTGTACTATTTGAGAAATCTTTCAGGCAAAGCAACACGTATTAAGGAAAAAATAGGGGGGTAAATGTAAAAGGTGATCTTTCACCTATTTACTTATTCACTTATTCACTGAAAAAAGAGGTATAGACCATGAGTAATGAAACTGAAAAAAGCCAAGTTATTCATGGTCATATTCATTGGTACCCGGGGCACATTGCAAAGGCCGAAAAAAAGCTTAAAGAACAGCTTTCGCTTGTTGATGCGGTAATTGAAGTACTTGATGCAAGGCT
This sequence comes from Candidatus Gastranaerophilaceae bacterium, assembly GCA_035354275.1. GTDB lineage: Bacteria > Cyanobacteriota > Vampirovibrionia > Gastranaerophilales > Gastranaerophilaceae > DAOQAU01. Next base: position 1,144 of record DAOQAU010000017.1, on the reverse strand, counting down.
TCCTTTGAGCAGCAGATACGGCGATATCGAAAAACTTTTGGGTGAAAAACCGCGTTTAATTTTGCTCAATAAATCCGATTTGGTCAATGAACAAGAACTCAAAGATTGGACAAAAAGGTTAGAAAAAGAAACTTTTTGCCCTGTTTTGACTTCTGACGCCAAACATTCAAATGATTTGAACAAAATAACAAATAAAATAATAGAATTAAGCGAACCCAGAATTCAGGCATTAATGAAAAAGGGGCTTCTTCGCCGCGCCGCAAGGGTTATGGTGGTCGGGATGCCTAATGTGGGTAAATCCAGTGTCATAAACAAACTGACCAAAACCTCTAAGGCCAAAGTCGGGGCTAAAGCGGGAGTTACAAGACAGCAACAGTGGGTGAGGATTAACCCTAAAATCGATTTGCTCGACACTCCGGGAATTATTCCTATGAAGCAGGACAATCAAGATAGGGCAAGGAAACTGGCTTTTGTAAATTCTGTTTCGCAAAATGCTTATGAGGATGAAATGGTTGCAAGGGAATTGCTCTTGATTCTTAAGGAAAAATATGCGCAAAACGTTTATGATTATTATAAGTTAAAATCAGATGAGGACCTAACGCTTGAAAATATAGCAAAAAGCAGAAATTGGATTATAAAAGGCGCACAGCTTGATATTCAAAGAACTTCGGCTTATGTTTTGGGCGATTTCAGAAACGGAAAAACGGGGAAATTTATTTTGGATTGAGTGAATAAGTGACCAGGTGACTAAGTGACTAAGAATAATCTATTTGAATTTGATAAAAATTTTAATGAAGGCTTTGTTATCGGTACAGACGAAGCAGGCAGGGGGCCGGGTGCGGGCGGGGTTTTTGCAAGTGCGGTTTATTTTCCAAATCCTGATGATGAATTAATTAAACAACTTTCCGATTTGAACGATTCAAAAAAATTATCAAAGAAAAAACGAGAAGAATTGTATGAAATAATTCTTCAAAACTCAATCAATTTGACTGTTTGTGTTGAAGTGGAAGAAATAGAAAAAATAAACATACTGAATGCATCATTAAAGGCTATGAAACTTGCGGTAGAAAATGTAATGAAACAAATTTGTTCCGGTCAGTTCACTGCTCACAGTTCACAATTCACTGTTTTGGTTGACGGCAAT
>DAOQAU010000016.1:3861-28408 GCA_035354275.1 Candidatus Gastranaerophilaceae bacterium | reverse complement strand
GAGCGCTTCCCTTACAAGGAAGATGTCGGGAGTTCGAGCCTCTCAACGCCCAAATAAAAACCCTCTCTATGAGAGGGTTTTTATTTGGGGATTTTTAGAAGGCGAGAACTACCAAGCGGAGCTTGGTCTTAGTTCGAGCGCGAGTGAGCAGAGGGCGAAGGTCTTTTGTTTGGAGCGGACAAAGTCCGCGAAAACAAAAACCGCAGACCCGTTTAACGCGAACGAGTAAGACAGCCTCTCAACGCCCAATTAAAAAAGACCGACAAAATTGGTTTTTTTGGATTGCTTCGGTGGATAATAATCGAAAAAGTCGATAACCCACCCCTTGCAATGACGTGAGCGGGCAGACAAAAAGTCAAAAATACATTTATCCCCTCGCAATGACGTGAGAGTTTAATGCTTCTGTTCACTTTTCACAGCTCACTCTTCATCCCCCTTTTTTGTAACAAAGTGTTGCAGTTCTGTTAAAATATTTCAAAAAAGGGCAAAAAACATTTTTCAGGTGTATTAAAATAGTAGTCTAGTCAATAAAAATAGCCGAAAATGATTAAATTTAACAAAATTTCTCAATCAGTAGCAAAAAATGCAAAAGTTTTTGTCAGAGACATGGGCAAAGCCGATGCACTTTTGCCGATAATTTTGCTGGAAGCTGCCGTAACCGGCGGCAGAACCTTTCATGCCTATAAGAGAGACGGTTTTGTCGAGGCAAGGGAAAGATTCACCGAAGAAACTCTTGGCGCAATATTTTGGTTTTGCGGAATAGATTTTTTCAGAAGTTTAGGCGATAAATTAGGAAAATCTGTTTTTAAACTTCCCGAATATGGTTTTGATACAGGTGAAGACGCTATCAGAAAGCCTATGGGCAATTTTATAATGAAAATGAAAAAAACAGCCGGAAATGTAGTTAAAGACAGCGATAAATTTGAAAAAGCTTTGTCAAAATTTGCTTTTGGCAAAGTTATGGCAAGCGTAGTTCTTGCAAATTTGGTTGTAGGTTTTGTTGTACCTAAAATAAATCAAAAAATTACAAAAAAATATTTGAGCGGTAAAAATAAAGAAGATCAGGCTTTATTGCATGAATATGTTTCTTTTAATGATTTTATTGAAAAAACAAAAAAATCAAATAATCCTGCTTTTAAGGGTGGGGTGACATTAAGGAATCTTCTATCTTTCAGTTATAAAATAGAAAACAACTCAACTTATAAACTCCTTGCAACAGATATCGGTGTTGCCGGTGGGCGCGGCATAAGCGCAAGAAACAAACATGAAAGAATAGAATGTCTTTTTAGGGACCTTTCTTCCATTTATTTCTACATGTTCTGCAGAGGACATATAAACTCTGTGCTGAATTTTTTACAAGATGGGAACAAGGAAGGAATTCATTCCTTTAAAGCTTTGTTTAAGGAACTGAAAAAAGGCAGAATTGATCCTGTAAGCGTTGATGTGTTCAATGAACATATTATATCTAAAATGAACCCCGAAGGCATAAGCCTTGAAGAATTTAAAGTAAAACTTTTGGGCGATGAAAAACTTGTTCCTGAAATGTTTGCCGATGATAAAAATTACAAATCTATAATGCTTGATGAATTTATTAACAAAGTTAAAGAATTGAAATTGGAAAATTCTGATTCAATAATCGAAACAGCCAAAAAAATGGCAAAACTTCAGCCTGAATTGCCCGAAGGCGCAGTATTGTCCAAATCACAAATTGAAGATATTTTCAAAAAAGGACTTATTGATGAGCCGGAATTTTTGGATAAGATTTATACAAGTTATTACAAAAAAGGTAAAAGCATTTTTGCAAAAATATTTAATAAAGAAGCACCAGAAGAAATAAGTAAACACCTTTGTGATACAACATTTATTTCGCAGGAGGATTTGTTAAAGCTTAAACAAAATGTATCTGAATATATTGAAATTCTTTATAAAAAAGCAAAATCATCTCAAAAAGAATTTATTGATGCGGATTTCTTGGTTAAAATGGCTAAACAAAATTTCTGGAAAAATGCCTTTAATTTGGGTATCGGTTTTGTAATTTCAGGATATTTTCTTTCAACTGCTATTCCAAAAATCCAGTACTGGATTACCAAAAAAACCACCGGACAAGACAAATTCCCCGGTGTGCAAAAATATAATGACTAGACAAATTGCAATATTTAATTATTGCAAACCCGCGGATTTATCCGCGGGTTTTATTTTTAGAAAAAGAAGTCAAAAAAAGACCCATTTTAATTAAAAAATGGGTTTGGAATTCTTGTTTCATAATTCCTCGTGTAGAAGGTTAGTGTGTGGTAGGTTAGTGTGTAGTAGGTTTTGAAAGTTATGTAAATTACTGTGTATGTCGTTGTTATATATTAATAAAGTATTTTTTATATATAAAATTGCAAAAATCACTAAATTTCGTTACATTCTGTTACAAATATGTTTAAGCTAAAAACAGTTATAAAGTATATTGTATCTGTTTATTTAAGTGCTATGCTGATTTCAGAGGTGTTATGGACAATAAAATTTTATTTGTCATCGACAAAATTGAAGTAAAATACTTTGAATTTAATAAACTTATAACCGATTTTTGGCTGATAAAAGAGTTTCTTGAAAGAAATTTTGAAGTCGCCGTAACCACAGCCGACAGACTTTGTCTTGATAATTCAAAGGCTTTTTGCAAATGTTCTAAAGTTATTTTAAAAGAAAACAATATTTTTCTTGATAAAATTTGGCAAAAGCAACAAATACAAGATTTTACACTTGTGATGTTTCGCCCCGATCCGCCTGTTGATTTGGATTATATAAATTCCACCTACATATTTGATTTTGTTGATAGGCAAAAAACTTTAATAATAAACGATACAAAAGCGATAAGAGATTTTAACGAGAAACTGCATGCAAATACGTTTTTTGAATTCATGCCCGAAAACCTGGTAACTTCAAACAAAGAAGATATTCTTGAATTTTTGGAAAAACATGACCAAATAATTTTAAAACCTCTAAACAAATGTTTTGGCGTAGGCGTTATGTATCTTAAAAAAGGTGACAAAAATATTAATTCAATAATAAATTCCATGACCAATAACCAAACCGCTTTAACAATGGTGCAAGAATACATATCAAATGCAAATTACGGAGACAAAAGAATTTTAACACTTGGCAAAGAGGTTTTGGATGAATGTGTGGTTAAGCTTCCGGGCAACAATGATTTTAAGTTCAACACACATAGCGATGAATATATTAAAAAAGCGACATTGACCGAAGGCGAAAAAATAAAATTTCAAAAAGTTGCCAAAAAACTTAATGAAATGGGGGTTTTTATGGCGGGACTTGATGTAATAGATGAAAAAATAATCGAAATTAATGTAACAAGTCCTTGTTATTTCATAAAAGAGATTAATAATTATTTTTCAATAAGTTTAGAGAAAAAAATAGTTGATTTTTTGGTTTCTTGTTTAAATAAAAAAAATAATGAGTTAACTTTATCTTTAGCAAACAAAAATTCTTTATAAAGGGTTGTTTTTTTGATAAAGTTTTAGTATGAAATTTGATGCAGCGATAATTGATAAAATAAAGCAAATTGTATCTTTCGAAAATGTTTTAGAAACAATAGAAGAGCGATACGTTTATGCACTTGATGCTACAAACAAGCAAAATATTGAAACGCTTCCAGGTGTCGTGGTATTTGTTGAAACGATTGAGCAAGTGCAAAAAATTGTCAGACTTGGTTATGAAAACGAAATTCCTATAGTAGCGCGCGGGGCGGGTACAAATTTGGTAGGGGCGTGTATAACGACTTGCGGCGGAATTGTGCTTAATTTTTCCAAAATGAATAAAATTCTTGAAATTAATGAACAAAATTTAACAGCAAGGGTTCAACCGGGAGTAGTTGTGGGGGATTTGCAGGCAGAAGTTGAAAGAATCGGACTTTTTTATCCGCCTGACCCTTCAAATTTGTCGGTTTCTACCATAGGAGGAAGCATTGCTCTTTGCTCGGGAGGTCCCAGAACCTTTAAATACGGCTCTACAAAAGATTATGCGATTGATTTAAAGGTTGTTCTTGCAGACGGCAGGATTTTGAAAACAGGCTCAAATACTGCAAAAAACTCGACCGGATATCACATGAGTCAATTTTTTATAGGCTCCGAAGGTACTTTGGGCATAATAGTCGAGGCAACTTTTAAATTAATTCCAAAACCGGAAGGCTCAAGGGTTATCTTGGCTTACTTTGATAAAATTTCTGATGCAACAAATGCAGTTACTCAAATTCTTAAAAATAAACTTTCTCCTGCGACGCTTGATTTTATGGATAAAAACACAATTCAAACGATAGAAAAATTTTATCCTTCGAGGCTTTTGACTGATAAAGACGCGGTTTTGTTTCTGGAAGTTGATGGGCCTATAATTTCGCTTGATTCACAGCAGGAAAAAATAGCGCAATTTTGCAAACAATTCGGGGCATCAGATATTAGAATTTCTTCAAACGAACAAGAAGCTCAAAAAATCTGGACCGCCCGCCGCTCGGCATTCGGGGCTTGCGCAAAGCTTAAACCCAATGTAGTGGCAGAAGACATTGTTGTCCCCAGAGAAAAAATTCCGCAAATGGTCGAAGGCATAAGAAGAATTTGCACCCAAAACAATCTTACCGTAAGCATTGTAGGACACATCGGCGACGGAAATGTTCATCCAAATATTTCTCTTGATCTGACAGATGAAAATGATGTTAAAAATTATGCCAAAACAAAGGATGAAATTCATCAATTAGCTATTGATTTAGGCGGAACACTTTCAGGCGAACACGGCATAGGCTGTGAAAAATCAAAGTACATGACAAATGCCATTGATGAAGTAACATTAGAATATATGGGTAAAATTAAGCATGTTTTTGATGAAAAAAATATTTTAAACCCGAATAAAATTTTTTAGTGAGGTGAAAAATGGAATTTATAGTAATCTACTGTACTGTACCCAACAAAAAAGAAGGCAAAGAAATTGCAAAAGCACTTGTAGAGAAAAAACTTGCAGCATGCGTAAATATCGTTGAAAAAATGGAATCCGTTTTTTCATGGGACGGTGAAATTTGTGAAGAACACGAAGCTTTAATGATTATTAAAACCAGAAAAGAACTTTTTGAAAGAGTGAGGATAAGAATTCAGGACATGCACTCTTATAATGTACCTGAAATTATAGCCATTCCGATTGTCGAAGCAGATGAAACTTACTTAAAATGGATAGAGCACGAAACAAAATAAACTTTAATTTTTAGCAGTCATTTCTTTTATTTTTTCTAAGAATTCCAAAAAAGCTACGATAGGTTTTAAACCATTTGTACGGTAATATTTGACCGGATTTGGCTCTATTTCTTCATTAATTTTTCTTTCTTCCATAAATGTTTTAAATAATTGCTCAAAATCATCTTCGGAAATATTTAATTTATTCAGTCTTTTTCTTACATTTTGAATTTCTGCATCCAATTTTGAATTATAGCTTGTTCCGTCATGGCAAATAAAAGGTCCTTCCATTTCATTCCTGTGCTCGGCATAGACTTCTGTCCTGTAAAAAGCGTCTTGCTCTTTTTTACTTTCTTGGTTTGCCCAATCAACATCAGAGATAACCCCTTTAAAGGAAGGTTTTTTACATGGTAAATTTGTCGAATTAAACATTTGGAAAGTTGTTATAGGAATGATTTTCATTTTTTCTCCTTTTGCTGCCATACAATTAAAGTGTGCTGAAAAAATAAATTGCCCATGTGGGCTATGATATTTACATATTTTTACAAAAAGCCTCTCCCTTCATGGTAAAATTCTGTTTGAGGAAATATGAAAAAAGAATTAATAAAATATTTTAAATCGCCAAAACGCCGTTGCGAGGGGGTAAATGAGATTTTGACCTTTTTGTCTATCCTTTCACGTCGTTGCGAGGAATGAAATGACGAAGCAATCTTATGTTTATATAATGACAAATTATAATGAAACCGTTCTTTACACTGGCATTACAAGTGATTTAATCAAAAGAGTTTATGAACATAAAAATAAATTAAGAGAAGGGTTTACAAAAAATTATAACGTTACAAAATTGGTTTATTTTGAATGTTTTGATAATATAGAAAACGCTATAATTAGAGAAAAACAAATCAAAGCAGGTTCAAGGAATAAAAAGTTGGAATTAATAAAAAAATTTAATCCTGACTGGATTGATTTGTATGATAAAATAGTTTGAAAGATTGCCACGGCTTCAAAGAAGCCTCGCAACGACGAGAAGATGGGTAGTAAATAGTGATAAATCAAATCATTTATTCACTGTGATGACAGAAAAATTATGAAAAGAGAATTAATAAAATATTTTAAATCGCTTGGGATTGAGGTTAAAACCACCACAAAAGCACGCGGGCATCAGGGTTTTTTCAGACAAAACCGCATTGACATTTCTAAAAATGTTAAAGATGAAAGAATTATCCCTACACTTCTGCACGAATTTGCTCACTATATCCACGCAAAAATCGAACCGAATATGCCAAAAACAGGCGGGGGGGTAAATATATTATTTAACCTTTCACCTGTTCACCCATTCACCTGTTCAGCCTTGCAAAATGAGCTTTTGCATGTAACCCGTTTTGTTGACGAAAATTCACATTTACACAAACTCTATGAACACAGGGAACAAATTAAAGCCAAAATCAAAGTTCAGGAAAATATTGTAAAAACAGCTTATCCTGATTTTATGCGTTCAAAAAAGTTTAAAGATTTCGACAAATACATCAAAAAATCAAAAGCAAAATATTTGCTTCGATACGACAGGGTAAAGTTTGTATCGCCTTTTTTAAGGCGAGTGGAGATTTTTTCTGTTGACAAATTGGAACAAGATTTTCCTGATATGCCCGCACATTTTTGCGCTTACATAAGGATGAAATCGCTTCAAAAAAAGCAGGCAAGAAACTCGCGCAGAATAAATTACTATAACAAATACTATTCAAAACCGTCAGAACTTTTTGCAAGGTTTGTGGAAGGATTATATATTGACGGGGCGCGAGTGCGCGCACTCGCGCCAAATACAACACAAAGATTTTTTGAACTGCTTGAGGCGGGCTACTATTTTGAGCTTAAAAATGTTTTAGAAATGTTACAACAAAATGAAATCATAGCAAATTCTTAAATTTTTGAACTTTAAAGCTTTGTTCGGAAAATTTAAGGGAAAAATATGAAAATCCAATCTTATTCCCCCATTTATAAAAAAGCTGATTTTGCAAAAAACTTTACATTTGGCTGGTATCCGAATGATACACTTTATCCTAAGCATAAAAACCCTGAAAAAGATTTTTCAAATTATACCAATGATATTAAAAGTTATACCGAATTAGTTCGAAATCCCGTTGTTTTTGAGATGTTGCCTAAGTACTTGGAATTATACTATCCTGACGGTGCTGTAATATATGATTATGCCTGCTCTGTAGGACATGAGCCTTGCTCTTTGGTTATGAGCTTATTTAATTACTTCCCTCAAGAAGAAGCTCAAAAATATTTACCGATAAAAGCGATTGATTTAAGAGAAGATATTATAGAAACAGCAAAAAAACATTCTATAAAAATTGACAAAAATGAAATGCTAAAATTAACAAATATTTTTAAAAATATAGATTTGGAAGACTATTTAACCATAGAGCCAAACAGCAGATATGCAGGATACGGAAAAACTTTTAAATTAACTGAAAAATTATCTGATAACATAAATTTTCAAACAGGAGATATATTTGCGGATTTAAAAGATAATGAGTTATCAAAAAAACCTTGCATTGTTTTATTTAGAAATTCATGGCAATATCTATCCCCTGATGGTGCTCAAAATCTTACAAAACTTCTTGCCGAAAAACTCCCCGACGGATCAACATTAATAGTAGGGGACAAAGATATTTATGATGCTAATGTTAAAAATTTACTTAAAAAAGTTGGCTTTAAGCCCACTCTTTTTGGTGCCAAATCGGCAGAAGAACTTAATAAAGAGCCTTATTTTAGGGTTGATCCTTACGGGATACAACATAAATATCTTCTTGGAGATTATTGTTTTAAGCTTCAAAAAGGGGGATTATGCAAAATTCAAAAGTAAGTTTTACATCAAGAATAATCTTTACACGCTGTGAAGACCATATTAAAGAAAATAAAAAAATGTACAAAAACTTGGAAGCAGGCTATCCCTGTACTTTAAAAAAATGTGTTTTTGCTCCTTCGGCTTATACTGAATCCGTGAGAACCTGCACAGCCGGCGGGTTTGTCATAAATCAAAACGGTCAGCGTAAAATTTTGATGTTTCATCTTGACCCCAATGAGCTTGAAAATCTTAAACTTGATAATATTCAAAAAGAGTTAATACAAAAAATCGGCGACAACGCTGTTGAAAGAGCACTTTTAATGGGAAGCAAAGACATAAAAACATCAAAAGGTTATGAAAATTCACCCTTGTTTTTCAATTTTCTTGAAAATTTTGTTCAAAAATTAAATATTCCTTATTCCAAGCTTCAAGGGCTTTCCGAAAGGGACTGTGCCAATTTATCTTATGACGGAAAATCCGATACCTGGAAAGTTTCAACTAAATTTACAAGTTATCTGCGGAAAGATGTTTTTGAACAAAAAGCCAAAAAAGCTTTTGAAAAAGTGCTTATAGATAAAGGTGATGAGTTTATAATTGAACAAAATCCTACGGGCGCAAAATAGAAACGATAAATTTATCGCTGAAATATTTATTGGCACACTCTTGAATTTGGGCTGAAGTTACATCTTTAATTTTTTGAATTATTTTTTCCTGATAGTCAAATCCTAAATCCATAATCCCGTAATAAGAAAGCTGATTTGCTTGTTGGGCATTGGTTTCTGTTATGAACTGCTGTTTTCCTATCAGGTTATTTTTAGCGTTTTCAAGCTCTTCTTCACCCACCGGAATTTGTTTTAATTTGTTAATTTCTTGTTCAAAGCCTTCGATTGAAGTTTGAATATTTTTAGGCTCTGTTCCTATGTAAATGCTGAAATTGGCACATTTTTGGTTAGGCTCGTAAGAACTTCTTACCGTATAGGCAAGTCCTTTTTTATCACGCAATTCAAGAAATAGTCTTGAAGAAAGACCTGCAGAGCCCAAAATTACATTTGTGAGAATTAATACAGGATAATCTTTGCTGTCAAAAGTGGGGAAAATCCAACCCTGAATAATCTGCGCCTGTTGGGCGTCACTTTTTATTATTTCAACAGTTTTTGCTTCTTTTAAAACAGGTATGGAAATATTTTGCTCTTTTATATTTGAATTTTCAATGTCCCCAAAATATTTATTCAAAAGGTTTTTGACTTCTTCTTCTTTTATATCGCCCACAACTGCTAAAATCTTTTTGCCTTCTGAAATTATTTTTTCAAAACTTTTTATTACCTTATCTTTTGAGATTTTATCAATATTTTCAAGCATTTTTGTATAAGTGTGTCCGTAAAAATGTCCTTCAAAGAGGGTTTTGTAATAATTGTCTAAAGCTTTTGTCTTTGCAGAATCAAGCTCTGCTGTGATTTCGCCTTGCATTTTGATTTTTTCTTTTTCAAATTCTTCAAAAGTCGAATTTTTAATCACATCAGAGGTTATTTCAAGTGCTTTTTCAAAATCTTCATTCAGGCATACAAAACGAAATCGCAGATAATCCTGTTTCATGTCACAGTTAAGTTCGATTGCATTTTCATCCAATTCCTGCGCCAACTGTTCGGAGGTTCGGTTTTTTGTCCCCTGCAAAAGCAGTCTGCTCATCAGACAGTAAACTCCTGCAATATCTTCAGGCTCATTTATGGCAACATTAAAGCTCAAAGCCACTCTTGGCGTATTTTTATTTTCTCTGCATACGACTTTTATATTGTTTTTTAATTCAAATTCTTGCATAAAATTATTTAATCATAAAAAATATTTAATGTACAATGATTTAATATACTGTCTATAAAGCAAGGAAATCAATAACTTGAGTAAAAAAATTAAAAATTTTTTAATTACAAACACTAATGAAATAATCTATATTACTTTTCTAATATTTATTTTTTTAATACTGTCAATAACAATTTCAAGACATCTGGGGAATATAATTATAGACTGCGGAAGAGAAGCTTATTTCCCCCAACAAATACTCAAAGGCAAGCTCCTTTACAAAGATTTATTTAATATTTTCGGTCCTTTATCTTATCAAATAAATGCGATTTTTTACAAAATTTTTTCAATAAATTTAAGCACTCTCAGACTCGCAGGAACAATAAATGCGGGATTTATTTTAATTTTATTATATTCTATTACAAGATTTTTTACGACAAAAGAAATTTCTTTTGCTATTAGTATTCTTATCATGGTTTCTTGCGTATTTAACCCATGGATTTTTAACTACATTTTCCCATATTCTTATGCGATGGTATATGCCTTCAGTACTTTTTTATTTTCAGTTTTATTCTTATTGCTTTATTTAAAGTCTTCAAAACAATTTTTTATTCCGCTAAGCTGGTTTTTTCTTGGGATTTCAATGACATGTAAATACGAATATGTTTTATATCTGATTTTCCTAATGTTTCTAACATTTATACTAAAGATAAACAAAAAATATATTTTATACAGCCTCATTTTATTTTTAATCACCCCAGTTTTATCTTTTTCTGTACTTTTCTTACAAGGTTTAACAATAAATGATTTGTTGGAGCAATTTAGAATTATCAAACAATTTGCCCTATCTCCTTCATTAAATTATTTTTATTCTTATGCAGTAGGACTTTATCCGAACAAGTTCAATATGTTAACAAATTGGAAATTCTTTTACAATTTTTGTATATTATTTTTACTTTTATTTTCCTCACTTTATTTTTGGGTTAATTTATCAAAAAAATCTCCTCACTATTTATATAAAAAAATACTTAGTTATATATTTATCGCTGTTTTTACCTATCAATTTTTTAACCGACTAAACGAATATATAAATTTATTATTTTGCTGGCTTCCTTTATTTACATTATTACTATTAATTCCATTGTTTTTTAAGTCAAAAAAGTCATTTTCTAAAGAATTTTTTACAACCAAAAACGGGACTTATATTTTATTAATAATGATTGCTATGTTGGCATCAGCAAAATCTTTTTTCTACTTAAACCTCAAAGCCTACGCAACATTTGCTTTTCCCTTACTTTTTATTGTAAACAGCATTTTCATAATTGAATTTTTGCCACTTTATTTTAAAATCATAAATAAAAAATCTTTAAAAAAGGCTTTTTTTATTATTATATTAATTATGACTATTCTATTTGCAGGATACTTAAAACAATCTCTTGGGGATGATGTTTTAATACAAACATCAAAAGGCTCGATTTATAATCATAAAAATCTTGCTGAAAGTTTTCAAGCCAGCATAAATTACATCGATAAAGAAATGAAAAAGGAAGATTCATTTTTAGTTCTTCCGGAAGGGATAATGCTCAACTTCTTAACAAATCACCCCTCAAAAAGTATCTATTACGCAACAAACACTCCATACCTAGAACCCTTCGGGGAAGAAAAAATTATAGATGATATTAAAAAAAATCCTCCCGAATACATTTTTATAAACAACAGAAATTCTGAAGATTACGGCAAAAAATATATTTGCAAAGATTATGGATTTGATTTATGCAACTACGTAAAATCAAATTATTCAAAAATTGAAGAATTCGGCACCCATTTTAAAATGGAATTATATAAAAAAACTTCAAAAATAATTTGTAATTGATTTTGTTTGTGTTAGGCTATTGGTAACATGTACAATGTTTACAACGTTATTTTAGATAAATAAGAAAGAAGGCAAAAAATGACACAAAAGAGAGTATGGCTTTTCAGGGAAGGTAATGCAAATATGCGTAATCTTCTTGGTGGAAAGGGCGCAAATTTAGCCGAAATGACAAACTTAGGGTTACCGGTTCCCCCGGGATTAACAATCACAACAGAAACTTGCATGGATTACATCAATAACGGCAACCAAATGCCCGAAGGCGTTATGGAAGATGTTAAAAAAGCACTTGCAGATGTTGAATACAACACAGGCAAAAAATTCGGAGATGCTTCAAATCCGCTTTTGGTTTCAGTGCGTTCAGGGGCAAGACTTTCTATGCCCGGTATGATGGAAACTATTTTAAACCTAGGTTTAAACGATTCAACTATTCAAGGCATGATTAACCTTACACAAAACGAAAGATTTGCTTATGATAGCTATCGCCGTTTCTTAACTATGTTCGGCTCAGTTGCATGGGAAATCGAAAGAGAAAAATTCGAACACGTTTTAGACCAAGTTAAAGCAAGAGAAGGCGTTAAGCTTGACACAGAAGTTTCTGTTGAAGGTTTAAAATCTTTGATTCCTGCTTATAAAGAAATTATCAAAAATGAAACCGGAAGAGAATTTCCTCAAGATCCTTATGTTCAATTGCAAGCAGCAATTGAAGCAGTATTCAGTTCTTGGAACATTCCCCGCGCGGTTGCATACCGTAACCACTATAAAATTGACCACAATTACGGTACGGCAGTAAACGTTCAAACAATGGTATTCGGTAACATGGGTGACGACTCTGCCACAGGCGTATCTTTTACCAGAAACCCATCCACGGGCGAAAACAAATTCTACGGTGAATATCTGACAAACGCACAAGGTGAAGACGTTGTTGCAGGTATCAGAACTCCAAAGCAAATCGCTGAATTGGAAACTGAAATGCCCGAATTATACAAACAGTACGTTGAAATCGCCAAAAAACTTGAACTTGGCTACAAAGACGTTCAGGATATGGAATTTACAATCGAAAGAGGCAAATTATACATCCTTCAGACAAGAAACGGCAAAAGAACAGCTGCAGCAGCTGTAAGAATTGCCGTTGAAATGGCCAATGAGGGCATTATCACAAAAGAAAGAGCAATCCAATTGGTTGATCCTTATCAATTATACCAATTATTGTTGCCTTCATTTGATTTAACAGCCAAGAAAAATTCGGTTCATTTGGCTACAGGGCTTGCGGCTTCCCCGGGTGCTGCGGTTGGTAAAATCGTATTTGATACTGAAGAGGCGGCACAACGCGGAACGGCAGGCGAAAAAGTTATCTTGGTAAGAATAGAAACTTGTCCTGACGATATTCACGGCATGATAGCTTCTCAAGGTGTCTTAACACTCAGAGGCGGTATGACATCGCATGCTGCGGTTGTTGCAAAAGGTATGGGCAAACCATGCGTTGCAGGTTGCGAAGACTTGAAAATCGATCTTAAAAACGAAACATTGACGGCATCTAACGGAAAAGTGTTCCACAAAAACGATATTATTTCTTTAGACGGCGGAACAGGCGAAGTTATGGAAGGTGCTGTTGCAACAATCATTCCTGAAATGGATGATAAATTTGAAACATTGTTCAAATGGGTTGATGAAATCAAAAGACTTCAGGTAAGAGCAAACGCCGATACACCTGCTGACGTTGCAAAAGCTTTGGAATTAGGTGCTAAGGGTGTGGGTTTATGCAGAACAGAGCACATGTTCATGGATCCTGACAGATTACCCTGGGTACAAAAAATGATTATCGCAGGAACTCCTGAGGCTAGAAAAGAAGCTTTGGATAAATTGCTTCCTATGCAATATAACGACTTTTACGCAATGTTCAAAGCAATGGGCGAACTTCCTATGACAGTAAGACTTCTTGACCCTCCGCTTCACGAATTCTTACCTTCAAAAGAGGAATTAATCTCTGAAGTAGCTACTTTGAAAGCTAAAGGTCAAGATTATAAAGAAAAAGAAGACCTTTTACATATAGTTGAAAACTTATCTGAATCTAATCCTATGATGGGGTTAAGAGGTTGCAGATTGGGCTTAACTTATCCTGAAATCAATGAAATGCAAGTTAGAGCAATATTTATGGCCTGCTGCGACTTGAAAAAAGAAGGAATTAACGTTAAACCTGAAATTATGATTCCTCTAATCGGACACGTCAACGAGCTTAAAACGGTTCAAACACTTCTTGAGCGTGTTGCAAAAGAAGTTATGGCAGAAAAAGGCTGCGATGTTGACTATATGTTCGGAACAATGATTGAGATTCCTCGTGCGGCACTTACAGCAGATCAAATCGCTGAATACGCAGAGTTCTTCTCATTCGGTACGAATGACTTAACTCAAATGACATTCGGTTATTCAAGAGATGATGCTGAAGGTAAATTCTTAACAAATTACGTTGAGCAAAAAATCTTGGCGAGAAACCCGTTTGAAACTTTGGACACAGAAGGCGTAGGACAATTAATGCAAATTGCGTTGGACAAAGCATTACCTGTAAGACCAAACTTGAAACGCGGAATCTGCGGAGAACACGGCGGCGACCCTGATTCGGTTAAATTCTGCCACAAACTCGGTTTGAATTACGTATCATGCTCACCGTTCAGAGTGCCACAGGCAAGATTAGCTGCTGCACAAGCAGTTGTCGAAGAAGGCTCACTTGCTGTTTCTCACAACTAGAATCAAATGCCATTGAAGTAAATAGTAAATGGTAAATAGTAAATAGAATAAGGCGGGATGAAATCCCGCCTTATTTTTATGAAAAAATTGTTCATCTCCTCGTCATCCTGAACTTGTTTCAGGATCTTTCCAACAAATACCGCTGAATAGATGCTGATACTATTGAAAATTAAACCTAAAGAGTGGATAATCCACATAATCTGTAAGGACATTTTCCACGAAATCAAAGATTTCGGGAAAAGAAGTCAAACGAGTTCAGCATGACGTTATATATTTACTATTTACTATTTCCCATTTACTGATAAAATAAACTTATGATTACTATTGTTGATTACGAAGCCGGAAATTTAAAGAGCATATGCAATATGCTCGATTTTTTAAATATAAAATATAAAGTTTCTTTCGATCCTAAAGAAATTGAAGAGGCAAAAAAAATTATTTTCCCCGGACAAGGGCATTTTGCTCAGGCAATGAAAAATCTTAAAGAAAAAAATCTTATTGAGCCTATTAAAAATGCTATTTCAAATGATGCAAAATTTTTGGGTATTTGCTTGGGGCTGCAGGTGCTTTTTGAAAAAAGTGCCGAGGCAAATGGTGTAAAAGGTTTGGGAATATTCAAAGGTGAAGTCAAAAAATTCACAAAAGGCAAAATCCCTCAAATCGGCTGGAATAAAATTATAACAACCCCTCAAAACACTTATTTATCAGACGATTATTTTTACTTTGTAAATTCTTATTATGTGTGCCCCCAAGATCAAACAATAATTTCTTCGACTTGCGATTATAATATAAATTTTGCGGCATCCGTAGAGTACAAAAATGTTACCGCAGTACAATTTCACCCCGAAAAAAGCTCAAAGGCAGGAGTGATATTCTTCAAAAAATGGCTAAACAGCTAAGCTGGAAGCCTTTCTAAGGCTGATGATGTTTAATTTGCTGTAATTTTGTGCATAAATTTTGCCCGCCAAATCACTTATATCATAATTTGTGGCAAGAAACGCGTACAAATTGGAGTTATCTGCGGGAGTTAAAAATTCATCATCTTTTTTTGTAAAATCGTTATACATTATTTCCTCAATTAATTCATAATCGTGTTTATAATAATAAAAAGTATTTTTTCAAAAATTAATTGCTTTTTTATTTTGAATATTAAATTATGTTAACGAAAAAGTGATTTTGATTGAAAAATAATTAAAATTACTTTTGCAGACTACACTGTTTGTATGATTTTTAAATTTTAACCTACATCAAACGGATGATTTTTGTCCAAAATTGATAAACTTTAGTTTTAAAAAAACCGAGATAAAAATCATAACAAAAGGAAGGTGAAAATTATGTCAAGCTTTTATCCAAAGATAGATTTAGCGGGAAGAATACAGAACTCAAGGCTGGATATGGGTATTCAGTCAATGCCTTCTGCAAGACTTGATGAACTTAGTGCGCCAGGTGAAATAAAAAGCTTTAAAGGCGTAATGTCGGGGCTTGTGGAAAACCTCAATCAGGAAATAAACGCGCCTGACCAGCTTCTCAAGGATGCGATGAGCGGAAACGGTGATGTTGACATTCACGATGTAATGACTGCTATGGCAAAAGCCGAGTTGAGCGTTAACGTTGCCACACAAATTACGACAAAAGTCATCCAAGCGTATGACAAAATTATGCAGATTCAGGTGTAAACTTGTTAACATATAGGCATAAGCCTAAAAAAATAGTATAATACTGCAGGGGATAAATTTTAATGGATTTTCAAAAATTACTGGAAAATAAACCTTTACTTTATGGCATAATTGCTGCCGTCGTTGTTGTGCTTGCCTTTAGCATTACAATGGGTGTTATCTCTTCGACAAAAGCCCCTTCGGGGAAAACTACCGAGAATGAAAAGATTGTAAAAGAGCCTCTTGATCTTCTTACAACTGATAATTTAGGAAAAGCAATAGAGATTCAGGCACTTCTTGCACGAGAAGGAATTAACGCCGATAGAAGGCTTGACGGAACAAAATCAACTCTTTATTTGAAAAATTATACACAAACGCAAAGGGACAGAGCACTTTTGGCGATAGTAAAAAGCGGGCTTATGGACCAAAACGTGGGGCTGGAAATTTTTGATAAAGGTGATTTTACTTCAACAAAAGAAGATAAAAGAATTAGGCTTGCAAGAGCAATTAACGGCGAACTTGCAAGACTTATAAGAAAAATTCCGCCTATTGAAAATGCGTCTGTGTTTATTTCAATTCCCGAGCAATCGATGTTTACATCTTTACAAAAGCCTATAACCGCGACCGTTCAGGTTACAATTCCAAGCGGCGAAAAACTTGACCCGCTTAAAATTAAGGCTATTACTAATTTGCTTTTAGGTAGCGTTACAGGGCTAATTTCTGAAAATATTTCAATAACCGACACAAACGGGAATGTTTATAACAGCATAATGGACGCTGACGATGAAATGCTTGAAAAAATTGAAGAAAACGATAAATACATGCAGCAAAAAATTGCCGTACAGCTTGACAGACTTATCGGAAAAGGCAATTATGTTGCGACCGTAAGTACTTTTTTAAAACAAAATCCTGTTGAAAAAACAAGTATAGTATATGATCCCGAAAGCAAAACCGCAATGTCTGAACAAACTTTTTCCGAAGGTTTGGGAGACAGATCTCAGGATATGAGCAAAGGAACAAGTGCGGTAAGCATTTACCTTCCAAACGGTTTGCCTTCAGGCAGCACAGATTCTTCTCAAAACAGAAGTTATTCAAGAGTTGCAAGGGAAACCCAATACGGGATTTCAAAAACTCAGGTTAATGAATACATAAAGCCGGGAATGGTTGAAGATATTTCCATAGCTATTACTTTGGAAAAAAATTCGCTTCCGCCCGAAACCACACTTGAAGAACTTAAAGAACTTATTGCAAGTGCTGCAAGTCCAAAGGTTAAAGCCGATGATGTCACAATCGCTTTTGCAGATTCTATAGAGCCGTATCTTGCATCCGATAAACCCGCAAACTTGCCAAAACCTAACCAAACAGGAAATCCTTGGTGGCTTGCAATAGCATTTATTGCAGTAGGATTGGTTGGCGGACTGAAACATATTTCAGGCAAGGTCAAAAAAGAACAGGCAAAACAAACAGAAGAATTGGAACTTTTGAGAGAAAAATATCAGCAGCAGGACAAACAGCTTAGAGATGTTAACCTTAAAGCTGCAGAATTAATCGAAAAACAATCACAAATGGCTCAAGGATTAATCGAACAGCAACGGCGCGAAGTAACAACACCTATAAATCAAAAATTTGATAACTCAATGGTGGATTTGAGAACCGAACTTGAAAGCTTGGACGATGATGAAGCCGGTGAAAAAATAAAAAGCTGGATTGAAAAGGCGTAGTAAGTAAATAGTAAATGGTAAATAGTAAATAGAAGTTTTATAACAGGGGAAGAGGGAAAAATTAAAAATGGCGATAGAAGGATTTGATTATCAAAATTTTGCTCAAGTGCTTGCTTCTCAGGTCGGTGAATTATTGCCGGCTGATTTTAGTCAGGAGCAAAAAAATTATGTCACAAATACCGTAATGAATTTTTCTCTGCTTGCCGGAGAGGCCCTTTACAAAGATAATGATTTGAAATTTAATGCCGATCAGGCGATGCTTGTAACGCAGTTGATTGCAGAATGGTCTTTTCATAAGTCGGTTGATCTTATAAGGGCACAACTTCCTGCAGAGCATTGGGATGCTATAATGCAAAAAATCGCCTTTACCATTTTTGAGATTGCCAAACAATCAATTCAACAAGGAATGCAGCAAGATCAGATTTTGCAAATAGTTGAAGAGCAGGTTAGAAAAACTTACAGCGAAATGCTTAATGAACTTAAGCAAAATAATATAATAAACGATGAGCTTTTGGATAAAGCTTCTTCCATTTCAAATATTGATGAAATGATGTCAAAAATACAGGAAGAAAAAATGAATGCTCAGGCTTCTGGGCAAAATCCGGATTATAAAATTTTAAAACTTGCTTCTGTTGCTATTGTTTTAAAGCAGATTTCACAAGGCAGAGCTTTGAAAATTTTAAATAAATTTTCTCCCGAAGATGCAAAAGCAATAATGCAATATATGGAAATGCCTGATTTGGAAGACAAGGTTGATAAGCAAATTGCAGTAAAATGTTTTGAAGAAATTAAAACGATACTTCCTGAGCCTAAAACTGTTAATCCGAATAAAATTTTAAATCGTCTCAGAAGTGTTATTGTGCAAAAAGACAGAGTAAGAACAGAAATACTTTTAAGAAAGGAAAGACCGCAAGTCAGGCAACTTGTAAAAACGGCTATGGAGGGTGGATTTTTGGAGGTTCCTGCAAGGGTTGTAAATGTTGTTTCTGATTATATTGAGGAAAACAAATGATTATAAAGAAAAATAAATCTCATAATCAAAAAACCGAACAAAAAACTTCGGGAAATACCGCTGCTCAAATTATTGAAGAAAAAATAGATTTATTTGATCTGGACAATATAGATTTTTCTCAAAGGCAGGAAAGAAGGCGTGGCGACAGAAGAAGGGGTTATCGAAGAATTGATGAAAGAGGGCTTGTTTCAAGGGCGCAAGAAGAAGCCGGAGCAATAAAAGAAACCGCTTTTCAGCAAGGTTACAGAGAAGGGCTTGAAAAAGCACAAAGTGATGTCGAAAAATTAAGAATTTCTCTTGAAGAATTTATGAAAGCCAAGCAGGAGGTTTTTGAATATGTAGCACCGGATATTTTGGAAATAGGTGTTGATATAGCAAGAAAAATTATTAAAAAAGAAACACAGCAAGATCCTCAAATTCTTTTGGATACGGTTTTGGACATATTAAAAACCATATCCAAGGATGAGAGTAGGATTACAATAAAAGTTAACCCCGCAGAAGTTGCTTTTGTTAAGGAAAATATTGCAAAAATTATTGAGAAAACAGGAATTGATGCAAGAGTCAGCGTAGCTGCCGCAGAAGAAACAGAAATAGGCGATTGTATAGTTTACACAAATAACGGGGTTGTCGATGCAACCATTGACACCCAGTTGGAAATAATAAAGGAAGCGTTTAAGGGAATATAATGGCAAACCCAAATTCAGGAAATCCTATAAGTGAAATATTGTTGGCATTATTTGTATTAATGCTGATACTTATTTTGCTTATTGAAATGCCCACAGGTATAATAAACTTTTCCATAAGCTTGAATATAACTTTAGGAATTGTGCTTTTAATGATTTCTTTATATGTGCAAAAACCTCTGGAACTTGCTTCTTTTCCTTCAATAATCCTTATCGGAACCATGTTTAGGTTGGTTTTAAGTATTGCAGCAACAAGACTTATTCTTTCCAAAGGAGATGCCGGTGAGGTGATTTCGGCATTCGGGCACTTTGTAACCGGCGGCAACATGATTGTAGGCGGCGTAATATTTTTAATCATAACAGTTGTACAATTTTTGGTAATTACAAAAGGTGCAGAGCGTATCGCAGAAGTTGCAGCAAGATTTGCCTTAGATGCCATGCCTGGTAAGCAAATGACAATTGACGCCGATTTTAATGCAGGATTGATTTCACCCGAAGAAGCCGTTAAGAAAAGAGAAGACCTTCAAAGAGAATCAAACCTTTTCGGTTCAATGGACGGTGCGATGAAGTTTGTAAAAGGAGATACCATTGCGGGTATTATCATTGTATTTATAAACATTATAGGCGGGCTTTGCATAGGAACATTGATGAACGGGATGCCCCTTGCAGATGCGGTACAAAAATATACGCTATTAACAATAGGTGACGGACTTGCTGCACAAGTTCCTTCCCTTTTAATGGCAATATCTGCCGGTATTATAATGACAAGGGCATCTGCTGCAAGTTCTTCTTTGGGTTCTGATTTGGCTGAACAAATTATGAGTAAGCCTTACAGTTTATTTTTTGCAGGGCTGTTTTTGTTTTTCATAGCTGTTACAGCCCCAATAACAGGGCTTCCGTGGGCTCCGTTTTTATTTTTTACTATCGTAATAGGAGTCGCAGGAGTATCAGTTCTTATAAATGCTGATGTTCAGTCTCAACTGGGTCAGCTTGAAAGCGTAAGGCAGAACATGCAGGATTTGGTTAATCCAAACAGAATGTACGAAAGACTCGGCGTTGATGTTCTAAGCCTGCAAGTGGGCTCAGGATTGTTATCGATTGCAGATCCCGATCAAGAAGGTCAGCTTCTTGCAAAAATTGCCGCGCTGAGGCAGAGAATAACAGATGAGCTCGGATATATTTTACCTAATATAAGAATTATGGATTCCTCTGCTCTTGAAGCTGAAGAATATTTGATTGCAATAAGAGGAAATACAGTTGCAACAGGCTTTGTATATCCAAAACGTTATATGGTAATTGCCGATCAATGGGATACGGTCAGAAAAAATCCCCCAAAAGATGCAATTGTAGGAGTTGATCCGACTTATCAAACACAAGCCTATTGGATATCAGAAGAAGAAGCAAAACAAATAAGAGGGGCGGTAACCGCAGTTGATGCAACAGATGTTATAGTAACACACCTTCAAGAATGTGTCAGAAGACACGTTGATGATGTTATGACAAAAACAGATGTTTTAAAGTTAATGGAATTGGTTCGTTCTCAAGACCCGACACTTGTAAATGACCTTGTTCCTGCCATAATTTCTACAAGCGATTTGAGAAAAATATTTGTTAATCTTATAAGAGAAAAAGTTTCCATAAAAGATATAATGTTTATTTTTGAAAGACTTTGCGATTATGCAAGATTTTCAAAAGAACCCGATATTTTATCCGAAAGGCTGAGGGCGGCACTGGGCAGACAAATTTGTCTTTCTAATGTTCAAGACGATAAGGTTTTATACGCACTTACACTTTCTCCCGAGTGGGAAAAGACTTTAGATGAATGTTGCCAAAGGACAGAGCTTGGAACTATGTTCCTGTTAAACCCCATGCAGGTGCAGGAGTTAATTGAAACCACAGCAACTACACTTATGCAATCACATCAAAGCGTCGGCAAACAGCCGGTTATTTTGTGTTCTCCAAGGGTAAGGCTTCCTTTATATCAGCTTCTTGAAAGACACATTCCGACTATTGTAGTGATTTCTTACTCTGAATTGATAACAGATATCAAGGTTGAGGCAATCGGCACAATAGGTGAAAGTTACTCGACTCAATATGCTATTGAATAATGTTTAAAAAGATTTTAATAAAATTAATAGAAATTTATCAGAAAATATCAAGCCTGACTCCTCCCGTTTGCAGGTTTAGTCCTACTTGCTCTCAATATACAAAAGAGGCGATTCAAAAATACGGCGTTTTAAAAGGACTTTGGCTTGGCACAAAAAGGGTTTGTAAGTGTCATCCGTTTAATAAAGGCGGATATGACCCGCTTCCATAAACACCCTCCCTTGCAATTTTTTTCTGTCTGTGCTGTAATGTAATAACTGCGGGAAACTGCTAGTTCACTTGAAAGAAGAAAAATTTAATTGTCGAAAAATATAAAATTAGCAAAACACTCAGGCTTTTGTTACGGGGTGAAAAGGGCGGTCGAAACCGTTAAAAAATTAAAAGAACAAAACCCCGATAAAAATATTTTTATACTTGGCGAACTTATCCACAATTCTCAGGTTATTCAAGAACTTGAAGATTTGGGAATCAAAACCATAAACGAACTTCCCGAAAAAGGAAGCGGAATTTGTGTTATAAGAAGCCATGGGGCTTCACCTGAAATTTTTGAACAGATAACAAAAGCAGGATTTGAAGTAGTAGATTTAACCTGTCCTGACGTAAAAAAAGTTCAGAAAAAAGCCATTGAACTTGTAAAAGAAGGATATTTTTTGATAATAGTGGGCAAGGCTGAGCATCCTGAAGTTGTTGCAATCAAAGCAAATGCCCAAAGATTCGGTGCTGATATTTTTGTGGCAAGTGATGTGGAGCAGCTAAGAAATATTGAAGACAAAATTAAAGAATACAAAAAAATTGGAGTGGTTGTTCAAACAACGCAAAGGGTTACAACGCTTAAACCTATAGTTGAATATTTGACTTCAATTTCACAAGAGCTTTCCATTGCAAATACTATCTGCAACAGCACAACTTTAAGACAAAATGAAGCAAAAAACCTTGCCGAAGAATCTGACCTTATGATTGTTGTGGGTTCAAGAAAAAGTGCAAATACAACTCACCTTGCAGAAATTCTTAAAGACATTTCAAAGACTATTCACATTGAGGATGACAAAGAGCTTGATAATTACAAAAATGTCATAAAAGATGCAAAAAATATTTCAATCACCGCGGGTGCTTCAACCCCTGAAAAAATTATTAATAATGTTATAGATAAATTAAAAGGAGAAAAAAATGAAAACAGTTGAAAAAACAAAAATGGACGAATTTGAAAAGTTGCTGGAAGAATCCTTTTCGCAAAGCTACAATGTGGCTGATATTGTTGAAGGAACAGTAATTACAAAAGAACAAGACGGCTATCTCGTCAGCATAAAAGGTGCTAAAACAGAAGCGATTTTGCCTAATCGTGAAGTTCCTTCTGCCGCAGGTGAAGAAAATACAGCTTTAGAAGTTGGTGATGTAAAAGAATTTTATGTTTTAAGAGAAGAAAACGATGATGAGCCGATGCTTTTGTCATTAAAAAGAATTGCTTGTGCACAAGCTTGGATGCAGCTTAACGATGCTAAAATTTCGGGCGATACGATTCTTGCAAAAGTTATATCCCTTGTTAAAGGCGGGGTTCTGGTTGACGTTGCAGACCTTAAAGGATTTATTCCTTCAAGCCAACTTAGAACAGGGACGCCTTTTGATGGGCTTATTGATCAAAAAATAGAGGTTAAAGTTCTTGAAGCCGATCCTAAGAAAAATAAATTAATCCTTTCTCAAAGACAAGCGGTGGCTGATCAAAGAGATCAGGTTGTTGACGATGTGCTTGCTTCTTTGAGCGAAGATATGGTTGTAAAAGGTGAAGTCGTAAGAATAGCAGATTTCGGAGCTTTCGTTGACATCAATGGAATCGACGGGCTTCTTCCTATCTCAGAAATTTCTTGGCAGAGAATTAAACATCCGTCAGATATTATTTCTTTGGGTGAAAAAATCGAAGTTAAAATAATCAAAATTGATAACGAACTTAAACGTATCAGCTTAAGCTTAAAAAGAATGGGCGAAAACCCTTGGCAGCAAATCGAAGGAGAATTTAAAGAAGGACAGATTATAAACGGAACCG
Source organism: Candidatus Gastranaerophilaceae bacterium (assembly GCA_035354275.1). GTDB lineage: Bacteria > Cyanobacteriota > Vampirovibrionia > Gastranaerophilales > Gastranaerophilaceae > DAOQAU01. Next base: position 4,717 of record DAOQAU010000016.1, on the reverse strand, counting down.
TAAATAAAATTACAAGTTTCGGTGCTTTTATTAATATATTCCCAGGTGTTGAAGCCCTTCTTCCTGTTGCAGAAATGAGCAATGAAAACGTTAATCCGTTTAATTTGTTCAAAGTCGGTGACGAAGTGAAAGTTTTAATTAAAAAATTCACTCCGCAAGAACACAGAATTGCTTTGAGCATAAAAGATATTCAAGAATAAACAATTCAATGAATATAATAAAAGGGCGCAATGTTAAGTTTTCTTAACATTACGCCCTTTATACTTCAAACAGCGGTTATAATTTAAGCCCAAAGTGGAATAATAAAAGTGTAAACAATTTTTCTGCAAGCGAGAATAAGAAAATGAATAAGGTTCTTTTGCTGAATAGTGACTGCGAGCCGCTTCATATAACGAGCTGGAAGCGGGCGGTAGTACTTTTAATCAAGGGCAAGGCAGAGTATATAGAAAAGCTTGAAGATGTAGAAAATTATATTAAGATAGACGAGTATTACATTCCTAAAACAATAAAATTAACTTATGATGTGGCAGTTCCGAATTTGGAACTGCCATTTTCACGTGAGAACATTTTTGTAAGAGATGAACACACCTGTCAATATTGCGGAAGAAAATTCCCTTCATCGGAATTGACCTTAGATCATGTTTATCCAAAATCAAGACTCGGACCTGATATTTGGGAAAACATTGCAACCTGCTGTAAGGAGTGCAACCAGAAAAAAGCTGACAGAACACCCAAAGAAGCCGGAATGAAGCTTATTAAAAGACCTTCAAGGCCTGATGATTACCTTTTGTTTGAAATTTCCAACTCAAAAGAAAACAGAGAGTATTGGGAAAAATTCTACAAAAAAGCTTCTTGA
>DAOQAU010000016.1:0-3761 GCA_035354275.1 Candidatus Gastranaerophilaceae bacterium | reverse complement strand
CTTTTAATAAAATCCTTATTGTAGTGTATATGAAAAATCAAATTTTATGCTAATATATTCTTGTTAGTTAGAATAGGGCATAAAAAATGGTTTTCAGGAATTTTTTATTAAAGGTGAAAGACGCTGATGTATTGTCAAACCTTGCAGACGGAGTAATTCTTATTGATACTTCGGGCAAAATTCAACTTGTAAACGATACTGCGTGTATTATTTTAAACATCTCAAAGAACGAATTTTTAAAAGCGAATATAAACGAAATAATCGAAAGCGGACTTGACTTAACAAAACAGATTGTAGAAAATGCAAAATCCGCAGTCGGAAGGGCAAGAACAACTGCCGATAAAGAACTTTTTCTTGAAATAACGGGAAGAATTTTAGACGATTATTATCTGCTTTCAATTCGGGATGTAACTCAAAGCTACAAAACCGTCGCCGGTATTCTCACAGAACATGAAGCCTCAAAAAAAATAAACAAAGACAAAAACGCTTTTTTGGTTAAGCTTTCGAACGAGCTTAAATCTCCTGTGCATTCGATTTTGGGCTTTTCGCAGGCTATGGTGGAAGGCTTGGGCGGAGATATGAGCGAAAAACAGGCAAAATATATAAAAATTATAAATAAAAATTCCAACGATATGCTCTATCTTATGGACAAAATAGTCGAACTTTCAAAAACAGAATCAAATCTTTTTGAATACGATTTTCAGATTTTTGATGTAATCAATACAGTTCAAGGGATAATCAAAAATAACGAAGCTACGGTTAAAGAAAAAAATCTTAATATGGTATTTGACACGGAAGACATTGTAAAGCGTACTATTTTTTCCGATGAAGGCGCATTGAAAGTGATTTTGCAAAACATTTTAGAAACTGCAATTAAATCAACAGATATAGGCTCGATTAAAATTAAAGCGCATCATCCTGATTTGGAATTTGTATTCCAGCACGATGTTTATGTGCCCCAAGATGCAGTCGAAAAATCTTACATAATGTTTTCAATAACAGATACAGGAATTGGGCTTAACGAAAATGAACTGGCGGTTCTTTTTGAGCCTTATGCTCAGCTTGATAAGCCAAATAAAAAGAACATAGTAAAATCAATCGCTCTTGCAAGCGCAAAAAATCTTGTAAAAACTCTTGGCGGAGACATTTGGGTTGAATCTGAATCTATGCAGGGAACAACTTACAATTTTATAATTCCGGCTGAGAAGTTTCATCAAGAATAGAAATTTTAACAGAGGCATCAAATGGCAGAAGTAATTTTGAAAAACATTCAAAAAGCCTATGACAAAAAAAACGTCATAGACGGAATTGATTTGGAAATAAAAGACAAAGAATTTTTGGTGCTGGTAGGGGCCTCAGGATGCGGAAAGTCCACGATTTTAAGGATGATAGCGGGGCTTGAGGAAATAACTTCAGGTGACATTTACATAGGAGAAAGAAAAGTAAACAAAGTTGCCCCAAAAGACAGAGATATTGCTTTTGTTTTTCAAAGTTATGCACTTTATCCTCATATGACTGTTTATGAAAATATAGCTTTCGGGCTTAAAATGAGAGGGTTTTCAAAAAAAGTTATCGACGAAAAAGTAAAAGAAGCAGCCGAAATTCTTGATTTAAAAAGTTATCTGGATAGAAAACCCAAGCAGCTCTCAGGCGGACAAAGACAACGTGTGGCACTTGGCAGAGCAATCGTAAGAGAGCCTAAAGTTTTTTTGATGGATGAGCCTCTTTCCAATTTGGATGCAAAATTAAGGGTTCAAATGCGCTCTGAAATCAAAAAACTTCACCAAAAACTTCAGACGACCTTCATATATGTAACCCATGACCAGACAGAGGCTTTGACTATGGGTGATAGAATTGTAGTTCTGGATAAAGGTGTTATTCAACAAATTGACACTCCGGAAAACATTTATAATGACCCTAAAAATGTTTTTGTGGCAGGTTTTGTAGGTTCTCCGCAAATGAATTTTCTTGAAGGAAAAATTGCAGATAACAGTATTAAAATAAATGAGCTTTCAATTCCTATGACTCAAGCGCAAATTTCTGCAGTCGGCGACAGAAAAAAGGTATTAATTGGAATTCGTCCCGAAAACATGACCTCAGAAGGCGGTAAAATAAGATTTTGCACAAAAGTTGATATGGTTGAAATGCTAGGCAGCGAAAAAATAATTTATTTTTATATAGGTCAAAATCGTTGCAGTGTAAAACTTCCGCCTGAATTTTCGGTTGACGAAGATTTAATTCTTAATTTTGATGCCAAAAATATTTTGATTTTTGATAAAAAAACCAACGAAAGACTTTATTAGGGGTAAATGTATTTAGCTGAAAAGATTAATGGGTGAAGGGCTGAAAGCTCATAAAGAAATGTAAACCATTTGGATGAGATTTTTAAAGTTTTTGAAAGAATTTGACGATAAAGGAAGTATGAAGAACCGAAAGGTTTTTCTTAACCTCCTCCCCAAGTCTAGTAGCCGTCCGAATGGTCGGCTTTTTTTTGTCTTTTCTTCTTTAATCTTAAATTTTTATGTGATATAATGTCAGATACAAAGAGCAAGGAGCTAAAATGGAAGATTACATTATCCAGTCAATTGAGACAAAGAAAAAAATACTTCAGGACAAAAAACTTTTAAAAGATATCGAAAAAATGAGTGAGGTTATAGTAGAAACTCTAGTCAATGACCGCAAGCTTCTTTTTGTGGGAAATGGTGGATCTGCAAGCGACTGTGATCATTTGGCGACTGAGTTTGTGTCTAAATTTTTTAAAGAAAGAAAAGCTTTTAACGCTATTTCTCTTGCCTCAAATAATGCTCTTATTACCGCTTTATCAAATGATTTTGGCTATGAGAAGGTTTTTTCAAGACAAATTGAGGCTATCGGAAAACCCGGCGATATTTTATTTGCCTTTTCCACTTCCGGAAAATCAAAAAACATTATTGAAGCCTTGAAAACAGCATCAATGATGGGGTTAATCAAAATCGGCTTTACAGGCATTACACCCTGTGAAATGGATAAATTTTGTGATATTTTAATTAAAATCCCTGCAAAAGAGACTTCTATTATCCAAGAATCGCATATGATGCTGGGACACGTAATTTGCAAAATGGTTGAAGACAAGCTTTTTTCTCACGTTTAGCCGTCAAGGCAGGTGGTAAACAAATTTTTAAGGGAATATTTTCTCTTCACGTATTTTGCGCAATTAAAAAAATCTTCGTTTAAACTGCCTTCTCCCAGATGAAAACAATTAAACTGTGCTGCCTTCAGTTTTATTTTGTGATTTTTTGAGGCATTTATGCAAAAATCTTCAACATACATGTGCCAGTCAAGGTTTTCGTCAAATCTGAGATTATATTTATTTATAAGTGATGAATGTACTATCATACAACAGCAATCCAGAGTCGAAACAGATTTCTCAAAAAAGATTTTTTCTCCGAAATCTTTGAAACCCAATTCACCCTGACCTTGCCTGATTTGACCGAAAAATTTTCGCTTAAAGGGAGAATACTCATCCGATTTTTTCATCAGAAATTTCTTTATTGCCCTGATTGGACTGTAATAAAAGCTTGTGCCGATTGCACCGTAAATATTTTTTTTATTAAGCGAATTGATTTTTTTATAAGGATTTTTTTCAAACCCGAAATCCTGATGACAAAAAATAATCCAAAAATCATCGTCTTTATTTAGTTTTTCCAAATAGCTGTTATATCTTTTTGAAATTCCGATATTTTCAACGGTATTGTCAAAAGTTGTTATTTCAAAATCTTTGA
>DAOQAU010000015.1:9903-28937 GCA_035354275.1 Candidatus Gastranaerophilaceae bacterium | reverse complement strand
GAAATTCCGATATTTTCAACGGTATTGTCAAAAGTTGTTATTTCAAAATCTTTGACGTTTTGATTTTGCCCGACTACTTCGTCAAAAATCTTTTTGTCATTGAAAACACATGCAATTTTTATATTTTTAGCTTCGGTCATTTTATCTTTTTTCTAACATAACAAGAATATTAAACTTCTTGCTCATTTTTGCTTTTATTCTGTATATTTTACTATTTTGTAAAATTGATTTCGAAAAAATGTCAATCCATGGAATAAGCAAATATTCGAGGTTTTCGGCGTAGAGTTTTGGGTGAAACATTACTATTTTTTTAATTAATTCGGGTAGATTTTTATTTGCCGAATTTGCCGAGCGGCTAAACTCCGATTGACGGTAATAAAATAAGATTTTGGGGATTCTGTGAACTTGCCCCCCTGCTTCAATCAGCGAAAGCCAAAATTCCCAATCTTCAAACCCCTTATCCATTTCTTTTTTATAACCACCGACTTTTTCCCAAGCAGATTTTCTATACATAGCCGTACAAAAAATACAGTTTCTTGCCAAAAAATCTTTCAATTCAAATTTTGGCAAATTCCATTTTCCTTTTATATCACCGAAAAATTCGGCTTCACAGTAGCAAATTCCTATTTGCAGATTTTCATCAAGGATTTTGACTGCACTCTCAACGTATTCTGGATGAATTTTATCATCCGAATCAAGCGGGAGAATATATTCCCCGCCTGCTTCTTTTATACCGGTGTTCCTTGCCTGAGATACTCCTTGATTATCTGTGTTTATGACTTTTACATCTGTGTTGTAATATTTTTTTAATTGCTCAATGGTGTTTACATCCGTAGAACCATCGTTGACAATTATAATTTCAACATCCTTGAAAGTCTGATTTTTAACACTTTCTACTGCCTCGTCAAGGTATTCGCCGCTGTTGTAACAAGGAATTATTATTGAAACTTTTGGCATAATTTAATTTTCGCTTTCTTTTTTATAAAATTTATTCAATTTTATAATTGCTAACATTTTTCTGAAATATTTTTTCTTATGTTGTCTTTTAAATATTATTTTTGAAACTTTATATATAAAATGCTCAAGTCCCGAGTAATATTTTTTCACTACTTCTTTACGTTCTTTTCTGTGAATATCGGCAAATTTTGCACTTGAACATATTCCGTTTAAATCAAAAATTATAGCGTACTTATCAACATAAAGATAACTGCCGCCATATTCGTTGAAATATTTCAAATACCATTCAAAATCACTTACTATCCTGTAATTTTCATTATACAATCCAACTTTTTCAAAAATTTCTCTCCTGAAAAAGGTGCAAGGATGCGGGATTGACTGATAATTGAACAAGTATTTATCGATAATATTTTCATTAATTCTGACAACATCACCGTTATATTTATTAAATGCAAACAAATTCCCGAAAATTATTTCGCTTTTTGCGTTTTGCAAATGGGGTAAAAAGTCTTCCACAACTTTTTCATTAATATAAAAATCACCCGCGTTCAAAAATTGGATAAAATCCCCTGTCGCAAGTTTAATTCCTTTATTCATCGCATTATAAATACCCGTATCGGACTCGGATATATATTTAGAAATTTTATCTTTGTACTTTTTAATAATTTCTTTCGTGCCATCTGTAGAATTTCCGTCAATGATAATATATTCAATATTTTCCAAAGCTGTTTGTTTGAATACACTTTGAATAGTGTCTTCAATGTCATTTTTTGCATTATAACAAACAGTAATTACAGAAATTTTCATAAAATGATTTTATCATAAACAAATTTTATATAATTCTGATACCAAAAATAATAAGTTCCGGATTTTTTGAAGAAAATCGTATTTTAATGATTTTTTTTCTTAACTTTTTAAACTCACTTTTAAAATCTATTTTAGGTTTTTTAATTATTTTAATAACGGGATTAATTTGATGTAAATCACGGCTCATATCGATTAATTTTTTAATATAGGGCTTATAAAATATTTTGAAATTTTCTGATGTGACTCTGTAAAAATTTATCTTATTTCTGTCAATTCTGCCCTTTTTGTCTATTTTTACCGAATGAAAGTGATAAAAAATTACTTTATTCTCTCTTAAAGTGCTTTTTTCTTTAAGTAAAATCTCTTCTTTTATACTGAAATTGTAGTTGTTGATGTTCCAGGGTGCGACTCCGCCACCAAGATGTTCTAAAACGTGTATTCCGTCAATATGGCCCGAAACTTTTTCTTACACAACCGCAGAAGCAATGATGCTTAAATATCCGGTTGCATGTTTTGATATAGGAGCACCTGCGCAAAGGGTTAAGAATTATGATAAAGGGGTTGTTATTTCAAAAATTGACGCTCAAACAGCATTAGATGAAATTGTTAATTTTTTGAGGAAATAAAACTTTATTGACCGGTTAACAAATCTATTTTGTTTTTCACTTCTAATGCTTTTTGTTTGTACCTTTTTCTTTTACCACCTATAAATAATTTGGAAAAAACCTTGTATCTTTTATAATTACAAGTTAATTTTTTAAGTACAATTTTTTTTAAATATTCATCATAACAATCTGCTTTTGACTTTATATCCAAAGCGGTTTTCAATTCTTTATAAAACGGCGTTAATTTTGCCACATCCCAAAAATCTTGAGCATTTTCCGCCTGCATTGTGTTCCATGGTTTTCTGCCGGTATAATGGATTAGAACATGATTGTCTATCGCGCCTATTGCTTCTTTTTTACCTAACTTATAAATGTAATCTTTATGGTCCGGCATAAAATCAAATTTATAATCAAGAATTTTAAAATTGTTTGCAAAAACAAAATTTAAGATATCCTGATCTGCACATCTTATCAAATCTTTTAATTTGACTGTTGTATCGATTAACTGCTGAGTTATATTATTTTTTCTGAAATAATCCAGGCTAATTAATAAAACTCCCGCATTGAAGTAATTGCTTCCGCCATCATAGTTAGGGCATATTTGTTTTAAATATTTATAATTCTCGGGGTAAAAATCTTCTAAAATTGCGGCTATAGGATAATCGTTCATTTCCTGATTGTATAACTGTGCAATATCTCCTTTTACTATTATGTCAATATCCAAGTATAAAATTTTATCTAAATCGGGTTTTAGTTCAGGAATAAAATATCTTGAAAATGTATTTACAGAGTAATGATTTAAATTCGGGAATCTTTCCAGTCCGCACTTGCCCATATCAACAAATTCAACGGAAAAGTTTTTAAAATCACTTTGAATACTTTGAATTTTTTGCTTATTCCACTCAACAATACCGCCGTCTAAAACATAAAAATTTATAAAAGATGTTGTATTCTTTACGATTGAAGTGATTGTGGTTGCTACAAACGGCGCATAATTATCATCACTTGCTAAAAAAATCGGTATTTGTTGTGTCAATTTGAACTCCTTTTATAACCTTTAACTTCTATATCCAAAAATATTAACCTGCAAATCCATATTACAATAAATATTTCTTTCAATAAATGGGTGCTGCTGATTAGAAATATTTTGTAAATGATATCTAAACCCTGCGTTTGTTATAATTGATAAAATCTTATCCAATGTTTGAGGTTTATCTACTATAGAATGGTATTCTATGAACACATTTTTAACCTTTTTTAACTCTTCTGCACAATCAATTATAACATCCGTTTCTGCACCTTCAATATCCATTTTTAGAAAATCTATTTCAGATTCTTTTTGCAAAAGTTCTTTCAGTCTGAGCGCCTTAACAGTTTGTTTACAGTCAAAATTGTTTACTATGCTTCCCGCATCTGCCCCTTCAGAATTAAAGCATAAATTATCGTTATTTACCCAGACAGCTTTATGATAAACTTCAACATCACTAAAATCTTTTATGTTTTCTATCAAATATTCATGGATTTTTTCATCTGCCTCAAATGCTTTTATTTTTGAATTAGGAAATTCTCTTTTAAAATATAGAATACTCGTTCCGACATTTGCTCCGCAATCATATATTAAAGGAGCTTCTGTTTTGGGCTTAAACTTATAAACCTCATCCAAGAATATATCTTTTATCTGATATGCAAAGCTTACCGCATCAGGCACTTTGAATTTGTACCCTTCAATTTCAATGATTTGTTCTACAAATCTTTTTTTAACTTTGTTTTCTTCAAATATTTTTTCAAATTCGTTTGTATATTTTCTTTTTTTCTTAAAAAGTCTCATTTTTAATCCTTCTTTTTCTTCTAATCATTTTTAAAGCATAAGATAAATCCTTAAACGGGTTTCCTTTTTTTAAGTATAATAAATACAAAATTTTTGCCATTTTAAGTCGGCTTATTCCATCATAAATACCCAAATGTTTCTCTACAAATTCTTTTTGCTCAGGAGTAATTTGTTTATTTAAGCCTTCAAACATTTTATAAATTTTTTGATATTGCGGGTTTTCTTGAAATTTACATTCTCCTTTTTCGAGGTTAGAATCAGAATTGTTCATAAGGACCAGCTTCTCTCCATAAATAGAAAAAGGTATTCCCATTTCCACGCTGTAATATGTGTAAGAACCTATAGCATTTGAAGTTGAATATCTAAAGTTTTTCAGGATATCGTAAAACCTTTGGGCAAAATTTTGGTCATACATGTCTCCTGCAGTATAAACCGGAATATTATGTTTAAAGAAAAGCTTATACTGACCTTTATTTATATCACAATGATGCAAACAAACACTTACAGGTTGAAATTCCTCCGGCAACGCCTTGAGCTGCTCAATATAAATTTCCATGTCAGACGCTAAGTCAATGCAATGAGTTGAATGAATAGGGAAGGCAAGAGTTCCTTTTGCTTCAGATATTTTTTCTATTTTATTTTTTCTTCGATACCATACAAATGGCGAAAATAATGTATAGCAAGGTTTATTAGAAACTTTTTTAAATAATTCAACACTCAATGGCGAATGGTAAAATTGACATGGCGCATCACTTTCAAGTTCGTGTTTTGCAACTTCATCAAAATAAGCGCCTGCACCATGATCCGTAAAACAATAAAGCGTAAAAGCTGAAGGATAAAAAGCATAATCTCTTATATGCCTTCCGAAAGAATAAACTTCCGCAGACCAATATTTCCATTTTGCAATTCCCCTGTCGCTTTTGGTTTCATCGCAAAGTCTTAACAGTTTTTCTTCACTATATCCTTTATAATCAAAATCTTTTGCCAACTTATTCCTCTAATTTTAAAATAAAATACGGTTTCAATTCACCGTTATAACTTAATTTATAATCGCCTCTGTTAGGCGAATTCACTCCGACAAAATCAATTTTTTCTATATCATTTTCAAAAGCATCTCTTATCATATTCAGCATAAGGAAATTACCGCCAAATAAATTTCTATATTCAGGGTCATTTGCTCCGAACAAGTAATAAGCCGTAGTATTATCATATATAAAAAGAATTGATGAAATAGGTTTGTTTTCAAAATATGCGGCACATAATTTACCGTACCCAAAGTCAATCGCATTTTTTGTTATTGATTTCAGCAAAGCAGATTCTTCCTCGGAACGCTCTATATTTTGTCTTTCAAAAGTTTTCTTGTGAATGCCGTCTAAAATTTTTTCATCTTTTATCCATCGAAATTCAATATCTTTTACTTTATTAAATTCCTGTCTTCTTACCGGACGAACTGACATTAAATAATCATCAAAAGATTTGAATTTTGTTAAATCCAAAACTCCGGAATATCTTAAATCTATTTTAAAAGTCCCTTTTTCCCTTTCATGATAATTGTACCACTGAAAAGCTCTCATATCATCAAAATTATAATGCTGGCAAAAACATAATGAAGGATATTTTTTTGTTAATTCTTCAATAAAAAATTCAATAATTTTAAATTCTTTAGAGATTCTTTTGTGATTGGATAATACTGAAAAATCTTTTAATATAAGACCTTGGTATTGGGTAAACGCATGAATATTTTTTATCGGCCGTTTGTTTTCGTCAAACAAAATAACGCAACCGGCAAGAACTTCCCCTCCATCATCAATACAAGTTATAATTTCATATTTTTTATTTAAGCTATCCAGAAATTTTGAATATAAAAAGATACACCCCTGAGGCGATTGAGAAACAAAATTGTCCCATATCTCTTTATTTTCATTAACTTGAATTTTCATACTTTCCTTATTTATTAACTGATGACCAATTTTCATTTTTATGAACCAAAACAGTATAATTATATGGCAGGTTATTGTGGGCTAAAGTTACTCTGCGAGAAAGATGTTGAACACAAAATGAAAACATTTTTTCGGGTTCAACGTAAAACATTTCTTTATTTTGGAAATTCACATATGTTGAAATTAAGTTAAAAGCCAGTATTTCATTACAGTGAACAAAAAGTTTGCTTAAAAATTCAAAAATCCAATCAAGTGATTGGCCGCAATTAAGATTAAAAAGTCCGCTTATTACCATATAATCAAAATTTGTATCAATATTTTCTTTCATAATATCTTTTTTATAGACCTCAATATTTTTAAATCTAGACTTTGCCTGTTTTAATAATTTTTCATTTATATCAACCCCTACATATTTGCCTCGAAAACCTTGGAAATTTAAATATTTATACAATTCCGCATTACCACAACCTACATCTAAAATAGTTTTTTTATCCGAATTAAAATCAAAGTTTTTTGTTAACTCATGAAACCTGAAGTACTGACTTTGTTGATCATTCAAAAGCACAGCACCGCTGGCATCACCATACTTTTCAATTGCCTGATTATAAATTTGAATTTGTTTTTTTATAATTTCATCGTGTTTTAAAGTCATTTTATAAAACTCCTGTTTTTAAATTAGTTCACTTCGATTTTCCCAAACTTTTTTAACCGCATTTATAAAATCATCCAAGTCTTCTTTTTTCATGCCGGGTCGCATATACTCATGAGTTAAAAGCCTGTTGAAATGCAAATCTTCCACCACAGGACAAATACCTTTCGAATAATCATATTCCCGCCCCGCCATATTCCAGGGGAATCCTTTTGAACCGTATGCGATTTTCTTTTGAAAAATCGGCTGAAGGTAAAGCGGCTTTACGTACCCGCATCCGACTTTTATACCTTCGGTTTCCCTCAACATTATCGGCATTAATTCAGCTTTTAAGGCTTCGGTAAATTTATCCCTGTGAACGCCTGCGATTTTTTCGTCGAATAAAATCCCGTGCTGGTAGTACACATTGGTGGAACTTTCCCTGACTTTGGGCATTTTCAGACAAGGTATTTTCGATAATTCTTTTTCCAGATATGCGATATTTTTTTGACGTTCTTCAACCAATTTAGGTAATTTCTTAAGCTGAGCGCGAGCTATTGCAGCCTCAACTTCCGTCATTCTGTAATTAAACCCTATCATATTGACAAAATCTGTTTCGCCTTTAGCCTCAACAACAGCCTCCGCATGATTTCTTATCAACCGTAATTTGTTCGCAAGCTCATCATCGTTTGTAACCAAAATTCCGCCCTCGCCCGAGTGAATGTGCTTGTGGTAATTAAGCGAATAAATCCCTATATCGCCAAGCGTTCCCGCAAATTTTCCGTTGTACTTTGCAAAAGGTGCTTGAGCGCAGTCTTCAATTACCTTCAGATTATTTTTTTTGGCTAAAACATTTATTTTTTCGGCATCATAAGGCTGACCTAAAATATCAACAACTATTATGGCTTTTGTTCTGTCGGTAATTTTTTTCTCAATATCTTTAACATCAAGACAGAAACAATCAGGCTCAACATCAGCAAAAACAGGAATTGCATTATAAATCAATGGCGCGGTAGCACTGGCTGACATTGTATAGGGCGACACTATAATCTCGTCAAAAGGCTCTGTCCCGATTGCTCCGACCGCACAATATAGAGCGGAAGTTGCTGAATTTACGGCAATCGCATGTTTAACTTTAAAAAACTCTGCCCACTCTTTCTCTAATGCCTGAACCTGTTCTCCGCCAAAAAAATCTTCGTGCCAGCAGCCTAAGAATCTTGAAAACGTATTTGATTTAAAAACTTCATTTACATTTTCAAATTCTTCTTCCCCAATAGGTAAATATGGCGGAAATTTTGTTTTTCTTGTTTTTTCGCCGCCGTTTATCGCCAATTTTGAAGTTTTTATTTCCGGCATAATTCCTCACTTATAAATTTTATAATTTTTTCTACGGCATCAAATTCTATACTTTGATTATACTGCAAATATCTCTTCCCGTTTAGAATATTAAGTATCTTTTCCTTAAAATCTTCTTTATTTTTTACAAACGGGAGCATTTTATTTCTGGTCAAAATAAATTTATCGGGATTTGTTTCATTAGGCTGATAGCTCAATATATTTTTGCCCAAAATCATTGCTTCAAGCAGGAACATAGAAGTCATCGAAACAATCAAATCACTTGCCATTATAACTTCTGTCGGAGCAGTTTCTTTATCAAACATTACGTTTTTAAATTCCGAATATTTTGAAAAATCTTCTTTAGGATGGAGTTTTACAATAATTTTTATATTTTTGTCTTTGGCAATATGAATTAAATCTTCTAAAACCTTTTTTTCATTGCCCTGCCCGTAATCTTCCGTGTAAGGTTCTGATGCAAAAGTTATCAAAAATTCATTTTTTTTTGCAAATTTTGAGCGAACATTTTTAACATTTTTTGACTGTCTAAGCAAGTTTTCAAAATGAGGATTTCCCAGCGGGTAAATAATTTCAGCAGGAACTCCGTCTTTTATCATTTCTTGCTTGGCAAATTCATCCATTACTATTATATAATCGGGCAAAAATTCGCATTTTTTATCAAATTTTTCTATCTCATTAAGCCCGTATTTAGAAAACCTTATCCCGTAATTCACCCAGTGGTCAAGAATTGCCATGGACTTTATGTTCAAGTCCTTAGAATCCTGCCACAATAATTTTTCCGTCATATCACTTGCGCTGGTACCGGTAATCAAAAAGTCAGGATTAACAATTTTCAGGGTGTTTTCTTCCAAAATTTTGGGATTCGGCAGCTTTAAAAGAGCCGGGCCTTTGGCAAAAACAAAAACTTCATTTTCCTTCTCCAAAGGCTCAATTAAAGGCAAAATGGCATTGGCACCACCCGGATCGTGAGCAAAAAACATTATTTTAGCCATAATTTATCGCCTCAAAAGCTTTTTCTACAGTAGACTTCAAAGGTTCATTGTTTTCAAGATGACGATAAATATTTTCAACAGCATGCAGCATTGCCAAATTAAGTTCTGTATTTATCACTTCTTTTAAAATAAGATTTTTGTATCCTGCATAATTTCCGCTTTCTTTTACCTCATAAATTTCTAATTTATTTCCGCTATCTAAAATTCTAACTCTGGATTTTTCAAAAAATAAATCGAGTTCAAAAATCGTATAATTTCTGCAATCAATCCCTTTCATAGTGAATTTGTTGCAATCAAACGATAAAATCGCGGTTTTTGTCTTGTCGTTGGGATAAAAATCTTCAAATTCGTGTACAATATCTACTTTGGTAATTTTGCCGACCAATAAATCAAGCAGATTTGTCATATGCGAGCCGTTGTGAATAAACCCTTTCCCGTAATATCCAACCCCGTAAAGGAATTCTCCGAACGCACCGCCTTTAGCGGTTTTAGCCAATTCTTGAATTTCAGGCACAAATCTTCTTGAATAATTAACTAAAATCGGAATTTTTTTTGAGATTTCTAAAATTTCTTTTGCCTCATAAAGGTTGTCAGACAAAGGTTTTTCAAGAAAAATAAGTTTAGGATTTAATTTTAATGTCTCTTTTAATGACGCTAAATGGAAACTGTCAGGAGAACAAATTGAAATTACATCAACACTCCCAACCTCATCAAGGGATTTAAAAGCTTTTACGCCCCATTTTTTTGCCATTTCAGAAGCTTTAGAAAAATCAACATCATAGAACCCGAGCAGATTAAAGCCTTTATGCTTGCTGTAAGCATGTGCATGAGTCAAGACACTCTCATCCTGCGGACTGTCATACCCGCCTGCAATTTGCCCTGCGCCTATAATTAAAGCATTATACATATTTTACCCACATTAATATTATTGTTTTTCCAATAAAAACCAGGTTACATCATCTTGATAACAGCTTTTGTCCCTATGGTATGCAAAACCGTAATCCACCAATTTTAAATCACCGAATTTATCAAGCATTTCACCTGCAAAGTCGCGTTTAAACAATCTGTCGCTATGTCCTCTGTATGAAATCGTAACAGGTTTCGGGTTATAATATTCGGCAATCAGTATATACTTGCTTGAAGAATCATAAAGCTTTTGGTAAACATTTTGGAGTTCATCAGGATTAATATGAATTAAAACTGTTTTAATAAAAGAAAAATCCCTTTTGTAATCTACTTCAAAATCTAAAATAGATCCCTGATAAACTTTAACATCCTGTTCTTTTAAAATATCCGCAGCTTTTTTGTTAATTTCAATCCCTGATAATTCAACGTCGGGAAGAAGTTGTTTTATAGCCTTAAGATTTAAGCCTATGTTAGCGCCAAATTCAAGAACGGTTTTTACATTTTTGGCTTTTGCGAAAACTTTTGAGAACATGCTTACATTGCCGGCAAGCAATTCATCATCATCATTCCTGCCTATATATTCATCACCGAATGCTGTCGCCCAAAAATTTTCTTGTTCTGTCTTAAAAACCATTTTTAACTCCTTTTTATTATTTTTTATTGTACTACAAATACGATTTTAACATTTTGTATTTCATTTCCGCGATTTTCCAATCCTCATCGTTGTCTATATCTTGAACTTCACTTTCAGGTAAAATTATCGGCAGAGTGTTCTCGCAGTATAATTTTTCTTCCTTTATCAGACTGGAAGACTTCAGGCAATAAAACTGCCCTGCATCGTGATAATAAGGCTCCAAATCCTGAGAACGCACATTGTAATTTTCAGGATAAAGCATCTGAACCTTCTCATTTCTTATAACCAGACATCTTTGTGGCGGGTAAGAAAATCTTACTATCGGCAAAACGCTGTCTACTCCGCTTTCAACGAGAAGATTCATTCCGTCTTTCAGTCTTTGAGAATTAATAAAAGGTGCACAAGGATAAATACAGGCGCAGTATTCAAAATTTTGTCCCAAGTTTTTATATTCATTCAAAACTTCTATCAAAACAGGCGCTGTCATTGCCATATCATTTGACATTTCAGGGCTTCTGAAAAACGGAACCTTTGCACCGTATTCTTTTGCAATTTCTGCTATTTCAACATCATCTGTTGAAACCATAACTTCATCAAAAGCTCCCGAATTTAACGCCGCTTCTATTGAATATGCAATTATAGGTTTTCCTAAAAAATTTTTAATATTTTTTCTTGGAATCCTTTTACTGCCGCCCCTTGCGGGAATTATTGCCAATTTTTTCATAAATACTCCTTCAAAAATTTTACGTCCGAAACAAAATTGTCTAAATTATCTTTACTTTTCTTGTTTGTTTCTATAGTTATAAATTTGTTGCTTGAAATGATTCTAAAAATTTTGTGAAAATCAAGGTTTCCTGTCCCGTAATTCAAATGAGCATCCATATCGCTTTTTGTATCTAAATCTGAAATATGATAAACAATCGGATTAAGTTTATTAAATTCTTCTACATAAGTGTAAGGCTCAACGCCTAAAGCATTTGCCGCTGAAATTGCATGACCGATGTCAAGGCAAAATTTACAGTTTGCGGTATCAATTATGTGCTTAATTTCAGGGATTTTCCCTCCCACATAATAGTTGCCTTTTATAAAAGGAAGAGTTTTATAAGGTTTGTTTTCAATAACTGTTCTTTGATCATTAATATATGTAATCTGTCTTGCAGTTTCTCTGTAATCACCGTCTGTTCCCGCATGAAAAATAATATATTCAGGATTTAAGACATCTGCATATGATTTTACTTCCTTATAAAGTTTTAAGTTGTTTTCAAAACATTCTTTTTGTGACAAATTCATTCCGTGCTCAAAATGCGGAGCATGAAGATTGAAAGGAACATTCAGGTTTTTCCATAAATTTATTTTATCAGTATTATTAGGAACAATATAAAGTTCAATGTAATCATAAAGTCCCAATTTATAAAGCTTTTCGGCCTCTCTTAAGTAATTGCCGGTATTTATATTCCAAAGTTTTAACCCTATTTTTGACACCGATTTACCCCCATTTACCCCTCAATTTCCCCTTTGTAAAATGCATCTCCTGCTTTCTTGTCTGAGTTAAGTTTTTTACCCGTGACCTTTTCAACCTCATAAGGCGGAAAAGAGTTTTCGGGAGCCGGTCTTAAAATTTCAATATCACTTTCTGAAATAACATCACCTTTTTTTAAGTCATTTTTAAGTCTCAGACATCTTCTTTGAACAATTACCGTATCCTTTTCGTTCTCTTCAACCCTTTTTACCCCGTCGCCGAGCGCAAGCTCAAGTTCGCGGGTTCTTTCAACCATTTCTTTCCACGTTTCAGGGTTCATAGCAAATTTATGGTCAGGACCTGTTCTGGAATTATTATCGGTAAAATGTTTTTCAATTACTCTTGCACCTAAAGCAACAGCCCCGAGGACAGTTGAACAGCCTGCTGTATGATTGGATAGCCCTAAAACCATATTAGGAAATTCTTTTGCAAAAGTCTTTAAGACATTCAAATTTATATATTTAAAATTTTCCAACGATGCGGTGTAATTCGTGTTGCATTGCATAAGCACAATTTTTTTGTTTATTTTTGTAATAACCTCAACCGCCGCTTTAACTTCGTTTATGTCAGAAGCCCCGCATGCCAACAAAACAGGTTTATTTAATCGGGCAATTTTTTTAAGAAATTCATGCCAAGTTATGTCGCCTGAGCCTATTTTATAAGCATTTACGTAGTTATCTATTTCGCTTAAAATTTCAAAATCGTAAGGCGTTGTCATAAATTCGATTTCTGCTTTTTTGGCTGTTTCAGCAAGTTCTGAAGTCCAATCTCTTTTGCATTCGTATTCTTTGTAAACTTTAAAAACGGATTTTTTCCAAGTTGATTGATGGCTTTGATGAGTTTTCAAATTTTTAAATCCGAAATCGCTAACTATTTTTTCTGCAATAAAGTGCTGAAATTTTGCACAATCAGCACCGGATTCTTTCGCAAGCCATATTAAGTCTTTTGCCCTTGATAAATTGCCGTCATGGTTTGCAGCAATATCTGCGATAAAATAAACAGGTGCATCAAATGCTATCCTTGTCTTATTAATAAAAATTTCTTTATCCCAATTCATAATATTCCTTTTTAATTTGTTCGATAACTTCATCTAAGTTCGGAAGTTCATATCCTAAAAGTTTCTCTGTTTCGGAAACATCAAGACCTAAACTGTCCGCTCTTATTGATGTTGTTAAGTCTTTTACCGAACCTGTTTTTGTTTTTGCAAGCGAAAAATCAATTTCTTTGGCGACTTTTTCAATAAATTCTTTTTTTGAAGAAACTTGAGAGCTTGCCAGATTCAAAATCCCTGAAGGTTTTTTGTCTAGCAAATCAAATAATGCCTTTGAAAATTGGACTACAGTAATACTTGAAGTGTAATAATCATCAAAAAGCGTCATTTCCGACTGTTCCTTAAGTGAATTTATTACCCATTCAAGAAAAGTCGGATTGTCTTTTCTTCCCCTAAAGCCTACAATATTTGTTCGCACAACAAGAGAATTTTTACTTGTAAGTGCAAAACATTCTCCGGCATATTTTGTCCTTGCATATTCATTCAAAATGTAAATCTTATCTTTAGGCTTATGTTTTTTGTTTTTATCGCCATTATAATAACCGTCTGTTGAGATAAAAACATAATAAAACCCTAACTCATTCGCCAAATTTGCTATAATAGAACTGGGTCTTGCATTAACTTCATAAGCAAGCTTAATGTTTTCATCACAAAGTTTGTGATTAACAACTGCACAGGCATTTATAACGATTTCAGGTTTTTGCTCTCGAATTAATTTTGTAAGCACCAAACCATCAGAAATATCCATATTGAAATCGGTATTTGAATGTGCAACTCCGATTATTTCATGGCTGCGTTTTCTTGCCTCATTACCCAGTGCTTGCCCCAACAATCCTGTAGCGCCAAGCAAAAGAATTTTACACATATATTTCCTCAATTAATTTTTTCATATCATCAACCGAAAGCCATCTGTCATTGTTTCCCGAATGATATTCAAAATCAGGAGCAACAGGTTTTCCTTTAGAATATTTATGAGAAATATGCTCAAAATCAACTTCCGGCAGAATTATATAATATTCCTCGAATTCAATTGTATTTCTTGCATCTTCTTTTGTAATCATCTGTTCGTGAACTTTTTCACCGGGGCGAATGCCCACTTCTTTAACTTTTAAATTCGGCGCGATGGCTTTTGCCAAATCAGGCATTTTCATTGAAGGTATTTTCTTGACGTATAATTCGCCGCCCTGCATATTTTCTATGGCTTCCAAAACCATCTCAACAGCCTGTTCAAGTTTTAGCCAAAATCTTGTCATATTCATATCGGTTATCGGGAGTTCTTTTGCACCTTCTTCAACCAATTTTTTAAAGAAAGGTATTACAGAGCCGCGAGAGCCTGCAACGTTGCCGTATCTTACAACGGAAAATCTGGTCTCTTTAGCCCCACAATAAGCATTTCCTGCAATAAACAACTTATCGGAACACAATTTTGTTGCGCCGTAAAGATTAATCGGAGCGCAGGCTTTATCGGTCGAAAGTGCCACAACTCTTTTTACGCCTTTATCAATCGCTGCATCGATGACATTTTGAGCACCAAGCACGTTTGTTTTCACCGCTTCAAAAGGGTTATATTCGCATGCAGGTACTTGTTTCAAGGCTGCTGCATGAATTACCACATCAACCCCTTCAAAAGCTCTGTATAGTCTTTCTTTATCCCTTACATCTCCGATAAAATACCGCATCTTCTTTTCATAAGGCTTGAATTCAGGCATATTTTGCATTACAAACTGCTTGTATTCATCCCTTGAAAAAACAATGATTTTTTTGATGTTCGGATATTTTTTGAACGCTATTTCAATAAACTTTTTCCCGAAACTTCCTGTTCCACCTGTGATTAATACTGTTTTACCGTTTAACATATTTTCTCCAATTTTTTAATTTATTATTATTTTGAACTTAGCATATATAAATGTCAACATTTATTAATAATTTTCAATAATTTCGCTTAACGCTTTATCTGTATCATATTTTATTTTATAGCCGACTTCGTTAATTAATCTTGAATTATCACCTGTAATAACGGGAGGCTGATTGGCACAATCGTCAATAAATTCAACTAAATTACTACCACCAATCTTTGAAGTAATTTTTTCGACAAAATCTTTAATAGAAACAGGTTTTCCGGTACAAATATTTACAATGCCCTCAACCCCCGAATCCAAAAATTTAACGAACGCTCCTGCAATATCTTTTGTGTACATATAGTCTTTGATAAGTCTGCCTGCTGTTATTAAAATCTTTCTGCCTTCTTTAATCGATTTTATTACATTTGCAGTAAGTCTTTTTTCGTTTTCTCCATGCCCGTAAACATAAAAAATCCTTCCCCAGCCGAAGCTTATACCATTTTGAATGCAATATTCCTGAGCTTTTTTTCTTAATTCGTTTTTGCATTTTGCATAAACCGTTTTCGGATTGGTTTTATCGCTTTCTTTAAGAGGTTCTGCTTTAAATTCGTATTCAAAGCAAGTTCCTGCAAAAACCGCACGTTTACCTCCGTTTTTATGGAATTGTTCAAGCATATTCAGACTTGCATCAACAAGTTTGTAATTTATGTCCGAAGTAAGGTAATCTCCGCTTGTAATCCAGGCAAAATGCAATAAATATTGGGGCTTTACTTTTTCAAAAACCTTTTTTATTTCATCAAAATCGAAAATATTTGCTTCAACCCAATTAACTCTGTTGTCGGAATTTTTATCTATGGTAAGTGCATATACTTCAAATCCTGCATCCAAAAGGGGCTGAATTGCCTCTTTTCCGATTAAACCTGTTGCGCCTGTGATTAAAACTCTTTTCAAAACATACCTCTTGAAATAATTTTACCATAAAGAAGCTTAAAAAATTATTGGAGATGTGGGTGTGAAAAATTCAAATTGTATATTTGGGAATTATTCTTTGCTCTGTTTGTAAAAAATAATTTTTCACAAACAAAAAGCCTTGAAAAATGTCCAAGGCTTATAAATATACATTTACCCCACAAAATTTATAACATAAACAATATGCTATGTCAAGTTAAAACTTTATGCAAATAGGTATTAAATTCTTTTTTTTGTCATGATAATATATTAATCTATGGTAAAAAAAATAAAAATTGCTTTAATAAATCACGGATGTGCAAAGAACTTGATTGATTCAGAGCTTATGCTCGGGCTTTTAAGCCAAAAGGGCTATGAGATTACTCTTGATGAAACCCAGGCAAGGATTGTAATAGTGAACACTTGTTCTTTTATCCATGATGCCGAAGAAGAGTCTGTACGCTCTATTTTAGAAATGGTTAATGCGGACAAAAAAGTTATTGTTGCAGGCTGTCTTCCTCAAAAGCACAAAGAGGAACTTAAAAAAGCTATCCCCGAAATAATTGCAATGGTTGGAACAACAGATTTTGAAAAAATTGTCGAGGTGGTTGATAAACTGGCATGCTGTATGAAAGAAAATTCTTCTGCCGAAGTCGAGATTTGCTTGACAGAAAATGACTATATTTCGCATATTTCGCAAAAACCACAATATATTTATCCTGAAGCAATTCAAAGGCAGCAGATTACCGTCGGAAGCAGCTCATATATAAAAATTGCCGAAGGATGCAATTATCGCTGCGGTTACTGCATTATCCCTCAGCTTAGGGGCGAATACCATTCCAGAAAAATGGAAAACATCATTGAAGAAGCCAAAACCCTTGCAAAAAAAGGAGTCGGTGAAATAGTGCTTGTAGCACAAGACACTACAGGTTACGGAATTGATATTTATTCAAAGCCTATGCTGCCGGAACTTTTGGAAGAATTGAACAAAATAAAAGAACTTTCCTGGATAAGAATAATGTATGCGTATCCTTCCATGCTCAATGATGAATTAATGGATAAGATAGCAAAACTTGACAAAGTGGTAAAATATGTTGATATTCCTCTTCAACATTCACATCCGGACATTCTTAAATCAATGCGCAGACCTGCTTTTGACTATGAAGAACTTATAAATAATATTAGAGCAAAAATACCTGAAGTAACCTTAAGAACGGCTTTTATTGTAGGGTATCCGGGAGAAAAAGAAGAACATTTTGAACACCTTTACAATTTTGTGGAAAAAATGCGCTTTGATAAAATGGGAGTCTTTAAATATTCAAGAGAAAGAAACACCGTGTCTTACGATATGGACGGGCAGGTGAGCGAAAAAGTTAAACAGCAGCGCGCCGAAAAATTAATGGAGCTTCAGCAAAAGATTTCAAAAGAAATAAATCAAACTTTTATAGGAAAGGCCATTCCTTGTATGATAGAAAGCATAGATAATGAAGGACTTGTAACCGCACGTTCTCAAAGAGATGCTGCAGAAATTGACGGACTTGTTTATATTTCAACAAATAAACCCGTAATCCCGGGCGAGATAGAAAATGTTTTGATAAAATCTGCTGATGAATATGACCTTTATGGTGAATTGTAAATTTTTGTAAATAAGGTTTTTTCTTTGTATTCATTGCGTTTTGAGCTTTGTTGCTAAAAACGGTTTCAAACATGTGTCAATCATGGGCTTGGGATTGTTTTTATATAAATAAGAGGATTTTAATTAAGAGGATATTAATTATGACAGCAGGAAATTTAGGACTTGGTTGTATAAACTTTATGGGCAGTTCTTTTATGAATTCTAAAATATTTCAATTAACTAATACTTGGAATTCGACATTAGGCTTTTTCGCAACGCAGCCGTTTTTTAGTGCCGGAAGCGGCTATGGCTTCGGATTCAATTTTTTTGAAGCTAACTCAGGTCTTTTCGGAAACAACATTTGGTCTTCTTACTATAATGCTTTGTGTGCTAATCAAACAGAAAAAAACCCTGAAAGCACAAAATCTGAAAACACAAACCCTGAAAACACAAAACTTGAAAATACAAATCCTACGGGTACAATTCCTGCAGGCACTAATCCTTTTACGCAAAATGAAAAAAATAATATTTTAATGAAACTTACTGAAATTGATACTGAAATTGAGAATCTTAAACTAGAGGCTAGACATGCTCTTGACAATGTTAAGGACGCTTCAAGTGAAAATATAGCTTTGGGCAAAGCTGCAAATGAAATGCAGCGACTTTTGGATTCTGAAAATCCAAGTAAAGAAGATCTTCAAGTGTGTCTTAATAAAATAAAAACGCATCAAGGTTTAACTAATCAAAAATTAGTAGTAGCAGAACATGAACTTGAACAAGATATAATACCTGGATTAAATAGAATTGATAATTCGGTCGATGTTTTAAAAACTCAAGTCGAAGCATTAGATGTAGTAACACAAACTCCTGCAGCAAATACAGGAAGCACAACACCAACTACAACAACAACAACAACAACTACAACTACTGATGCTTCAACAACACAGCCCCCCGCGGAAGACCCTGCTTTAGCACAAGCAAAAACAAGAGCTCAAGAACTTGGCATTAAGCTTGACGGAACAGAGTCATTGCAGCAAATTCAAGATAAGATAAGAGCTAAAGAATCAGAGTTGTTAGCCGGATATCAAGCGGTTAATGATGACAGTGCTTATAGAATAGCCGGAAAGGTTTATGCAATTAAAAACAATAAAGAATATGATGCATTAACTGCTCAGGATTGGGTAGCAATTAAAGAACTTCAGGCAAAATTAAATATACCTACAATGACAGGCCAACAATTTAAAGCACAACATCCTAAATACAAAGGCAGAATATATGATGAATACAGTATTTTGTCTGTAGGTCAAAAAGTAAATTTGAATTTACTGGGGGATGATTATCGCGAAGCAGCTCTTAAACTTCTCGCTAAAGCACCTGCTTCGGCAACATCTGCAGAGCCAGCGACAA
>DAOQAU010000015.1:0-9803 GCA_035354275.1 Candidatus Gastranaerophilaceae bacterium | reverse complement strand
TAAAAAGACCAAATGATTTATCATTTGGTCTTTTTGTTGGATTTGTTTTTCTGTTCTTTAATCGGAATGGTTGTCAGATAAAGTTTATAAGAATTTGAAAGTTTTGACACATAGATTTCTGCGGTTATGGTTTTTCTTGAATCTGTTTTATTGAATTCTTTTTTTGAGGTTTGAATGTTAATAATAGGGCTGAGCGAGCCTGCTTTAAGCACCGAATTTTTATCGACAACCTGTTCAAAATAATTTGTAATTTCTCTGTTTTCGTCTTTAAAAATTATTTGGACAAACAGTGAATTCAAGTTCCTTTGAGAGGTGTTTTTTAATTGCATTTCAAGATTAACGGTATATTTTTTGGTCCACTTATTATAAATTATATTACCTTCGCAATATTCTATTGAAACGTCATCAACAGATAAAATGTTGTTTTGGTAATATTCTTTGAATTTTTTTGCTCTGTATTGCATCAAATCAGATTGGGCTTTTTGACCTTGTGCCAAAGCTTCATCTGCTCTGTGAAGCAAAAATTGTTCATAAAAATCGTAGTTAATTATAGAGGGTTCTTTTTTGAAAACTTCTTCAAAGTATTGATAAGCAAGTTCGGGATCTTTTTGCGTAAAAAGCAGTGCCAGTTTATATTTTAAAATCGGGGCATCAACAATGCTTAAGGCTGCTTTCAGTGTTTCTATTGCATCTTGGATTTTCATATTATAAACTTCTTCGTCTGCAAGATATACATAGGCTGAAGCTATACTGTTGTTGATATTTTTAATGTTGTCTGATTTTAAAATTTTGTTATAAAAAAGGGCTTTTTCGTATTTTTCTATTGCAACTTTGTAGTCACCTTGATTATAAAAATAATCCCCCAATTTATTGTATATTTCACCTTTATAATTGATAAGAGCCTTGTTAGGTCTTTCTTGAATTTTTGCAATAAGTTCTTCGGCATCGTTTATTTTTCCGAGCTTTATGTATAAATTTGCAAGCCTGTATGTAGGAAGAAATTCATCAAACGGTGCTTTTGCCATTGCCATTTTGTACTGTTGTTCTGAATTCGCATAATTTTGGGCGACTTCGTACAAAATCCCAAGTTTTAAATTTATTTTATAATTTTTAGGATATTTTTCTTCCAAATATTTATTTTTGTCGATGAGCATACCTATAAGATAATATTCGATTTCATCGTCTTGAGCTTGGTTGTTGATAAGGCTGTTATAAGCACTATGCTGCGCAAAAACAAACACTACAACCAAAACTATAAACATTGTGACTATGGTTAGCAGGAAAGTTTTTAAGTATTCGAATATAATTGCTTTTATTTTGTTAATCATTTGTTTCCTGTATTGAAACGGATTCCAGCCCGTTTAGTGCTTCAAAACTTTTATATATGGATTGTATGGTTTTGTTGTTCTGAATGTCTATTATTGCTTCGATTTTTACTGATTTTTCAGCTGAATTATCGTGTTTTTTGGAAATTTCATGCATATTAGAAAAATTCTCAATTATATAATTATGGACTTGTTGGGAATTTTCTTCTTTGCAGTTAATTATAACTTTAATTCTTTTAAAATTTTTGGCACTGTTGACCAACACATTTTTTTCAAAGGTTCTTATAAGGACAAGCACAAGAATACTGAAAACAGTTGCCATAAAAGCGATATCAAGGAATCCTGCACCGCATGCCATACCTATTGAAGCAGAAATCCATAATGTGGCCGCAGTAGTAAGTCCGTAAACGGAAGACCCATGTCTTAACACTGTTCCGCCGCCTATAAAACCTATACCTGTCAAGATTTGTGCCGCTATTCTTGCAGGGTCGCCGAATGCTTGCGGATTAGTGCTGTCAACCGCCATAGGAAAAGCGTATATAGAAAGAATGGTAAATACGCAAGAACCAAGGCAAACTAAAATATGGGTTCTAAGCCCCGCATATTTATTGGTAAGCTCTCTTTCCAGCCCTATTCCAAAACCAAAAAGAATTGCCGCAGCTATTCTTATAAATATTAATAATTCAAAACCTAAATCGTACATAACCACACCTGCCTTATATTAACACAAAAACTTAATTCCTTGCTTTCGGATCTAAGATATCTCTTATTGTATCACCTATTAAATTAAATGATAACACCGCAACAAAAATTAAAAATCCGGGGGTCAAAAGCCATGGGCGGTAGAGTATATTTATGTATTCCTGCGCTTCTTTAAGCATATTACCCCAGCTTGCGTCAGGCTGTTGAATTCCTAACCCCAAAAAGCTCAAGCCCGATTCTGCAAGAATGTAGGAAGGAACGCTTAAAGTCATTGCCACAATTACATAACTTGCCGTCTGAGGCAGAATGTGTTTTGTTATAATTCTTAAATTTGAAGCCCCGATTGCTTTTGCGCTCTGAACGTATTCTTGCGTTTTTATGGACAAAACCATCCCCCTTACAACCCTTGCAAAACCCGCCCAGCCTATCAGGGCAAGAATTATCACAATCAACATAAACCGTTGAATACTTGTCATATTTGAAGGCAAAATGGCGGCAAGAATTATTAAAAGATAAAAACTCGGAATTGACATTATTGCTTCTGCAAAACGCATCATAAGCATATCTACAACTCCGCCGAAATACCCTGAAACTCCTCCATATAAAAGTCCTATGGGAAATAACACCAGAAGGGCAAGAAAACCTATTGTCATCGAAATTCTTCCGCCAAAAAGTATTCTTGAAAAAACATCGCGGCCGTTTATATCCGTTCCCAACAAAAACAGTTTTCCTTCAGGTGCGACGCCGATTAAGTGTCTTGAGCAGGGCATTAAGCCTAAAAATTTGTATTTTTCTCCTCTTACAAAAGGTTTTAAGAAGAATTTTTTGCTTCTGTCTGGTTTGTATTCAACCTGCATGGAATCAGGGTCGTATTTTCTGACCCAGTTGTAAGTGTAAGGCAGCGACAGTTTACCTTTTTCGTTAATTATGTAAATAACAGAAGGCGGGGCATATGACATATTCCTATCTGAAAAATCTTTTGTATAAGGCGCTATAAAATCCGCAAAAAGAAGCGAAAAATAGATAATTCCAAGCACAACAAGAGCCGCAAGGGCAAATTTGTCTTTGATTAGCTGTTTTATTATGGAAGTATTTTGAGTATTATTCATTGTTTCCTTTATGTATTTTTTTTGTCATCCCGAACTCGTTTCGGGATCTTACCGGCTTTGTTTATTGGATAGATCCTGAAATAAATTCAGGATGACGTATTTTTTTTTATGTTTTTACTCTAATTCGAGGATCAGTTATTATCAGCAGAATATCCGCCAATAAATTTCCTAAAATCAGCATAATCGCCCCCATCATCAAAGATGCCATTACAAGGTTAATATCTGATTTCAAGACCGCTTCCAGTATCAATCGACCAAGCCCCGGATACTGGAACACAAATTCCGTCAGTGCGGCACCGCTTAATAGTGATGCAAATTCAAAGCCTAAAAGAGTTATAAGCGGATTAATCGCATTTCTTAGCGCGTGTTTATAGATAACTTTAAATTCGCTGAGCCCTTTTGCTCTGGCAAATTTAACATATTCGCTGTCTAAAACATCAAGAAGATTGCCTCTCATCTGTCTTTGAAGCCCTGCAAGCGAAATTGTGAACAAAACTGTTGTGGGCAAAATTAAATGTTTTGTCAAATCCCAAATTTTTCCCGCCAAACCCATATCGCTGAAATTGTAGCTTGTTAAACCGCCGACCGGAAACCAGCCTGTTTTTACGGCAAAAATCAAAAGCAAAATCGCAAAGAAAAACGACGGAATTGCCATTCCAATACTGGTTAAAACCGTAAGCATCCTGTCTAAAGGCGTTTTCCAGTTTATTGCAGCAAGAATCCCAAGCGGCACACCGACAATCCATGTAAGAAAAATAACAAGAGTGGTCAAAAGCAGGGTATTGGGGATTCTTTCTTTTAATTTTGCGCCTACTCTTTCGCCTGTTGAGCAAACCCCCAAATCACCTTTAACAAAAGCTTTTGCCCAAAGTACGTATTGAACGTAAATAGGTTTATCAAGCCCAAGCCTTTGGGTTTCTTTTTGGAGTGTTTCTTTGGAAATGGAAGGGTTTAATTTCAGCTCTGCAAGCGGGTCAACAGGGCTTAAGCGGATAATAAAAAAGCTTATCAGCGACACCAGTATTAAAAGCGGTATCGTTTGAAGTATTCGTTTTAAGATGTAGATTAGTATTTGCATTTTGTGTCCTTGTGAGCAGCTCACTTTATATAAATTTCATCCAAATTATAAGCCACTCCCGATAGCGTTGAAGGGTAAATGTTGCCGAATTTTTTGCGGATTGCCACTACCCTTACAGGCGAATAAAGATAAATTATGGGTTTTTCATCATAAATTATCTGCTGATATTGGTCATAGAGTTTTTTTCTGTCCTCAAATTTTATTTTAAGAGAAGCTTCATCCATAATTTTGTCGAGTTTGGTTTCCCAATCAAGTCTTTGTGATTTGTCGTCTGACGGCCTTTGGTTAAACAAATGCAAGCTTCCGTTTGAATACCAGACGTTTTTGCCGTTGTGAGGCTCTAGCGGAGCTCCGGTAAGCCCCATTATGACCATGTCCCAGTCATAGGAATTTACCAATTTGTTTACAAGCGAGTTAAATTCGACGGGCTTGAAGTTTACTTTCATGCCTAAATCTTCCAAATCCTGCTTTACCATAACGCCGATTGCTTCGCGCTCTGTATTTCCGGCGTTTGTGTATAAGTCAAATTCCACCCTGTTGCCTGATTTGTCGTATAAAACTTTGTTTTTCCAATAAAACCCGGATTTTTTCAAATATTCTTTTGCCCTTTGAATGTTTTTGGGATGCCCTTTGGCAAGATTTTTATTTAAGTAAATTGAATTAAGGCTTTCTGCTGTAAACAAAGGTGTTGCAAGTCCGTTTGCAACATTGTTCACCATTGCCTGACGGTCAAGTGCCCAATCGATTGCGTAGCGGAAGTTTTTATCGTTAAACCAAACCTGTTTTTTAGGCGCAATATAGAATTTACCCTTTTCGTTTTTTCTGTTGTTCATATTTATCGCAACAAACATTGTTCCTGTGTCAGGGCCGATGTTATAAATCACAAAATCCGATTTTACTTCTTGAGCTTTGTATCTGCCCACATTTGAACCCCGCAAAGAAATAACATCAAGTTCTTTTGCTTCAAATTTTAAAATTTCGTTGTTCAAATCTCCTACAATAAGATAAATTATTTTATCAAGGTAGGGAAGTTTTTCATTTTTTAAATTAATTTCGTAGTAATTGGGATTTCTTTCAAAAATAACCCTTTGAGCTGGCACATATTCTTTTAATTTAAACGCGCCGCTTGTAATAAAATCTTCGGGTTTTGAGGTTGTGCTTAAAAACGAGTCAAAATATTTAGCCCCCTTTTTGACTGCAGGCTCAAAAACATGTTTTGGCGCAATAGGAGCGGCAAGAATACGCAAAAACGGCGCAAAAGGTTTTATTAAGGTAAATTTTACCGTATAATCGTCAATTTTTTCGACTTTGGGAAGCTGCCCTTCAATAATAACAGAATCCCTGGTTGAAGTGTTTCCAAGCCCCGCCAGAATAATTTTATTCCATGTGAAAACCACATCGTCTGCGGTTATAGGTTTTTCGTCAGACCATTTTATCCCATGCCTTAATTTTATCGTATAAACCTTTCCGTCGGGCGAGATTTCAAAAGACTTTGCAAGTTTAGTTATAACATCGCCTGTTTGCGGTTGAGTGGTCAAAAGCCCGTCAAACATTAAATCTGCCATAGCAGCAGAAGTGGCGTCTTTTGTATTAAAGGGGTTAAATGTCTTAGGTCCTTCTCCTATTACCGAAGAAACCAAAACCCCGCCGAATTTTCCTACTTGCGCCTGACTTTGAAGATAATCAATCCCGTCAATGGTTTTTGTTTTAGCCGTTGGCGGAAAGTTAATTTTTTGTTCGTTTTTTTGTGCCGATTTCAAAGTCGTTTCTTCCTGAACATCCACATTTACACAGGCTTTCAGCCAGAAAACAACCAAAAATATTATTAAAGCAACATACAAACTTTTCTTCATGTAATTAAATTAGCATAAAAAAGAAGAATTTAAAGGGGCACTTGGAGAGTGCCGGAATGATAAAATATCAAGAGGAAAAATCCCTTGCACTTATAAGATACCGGCTTGTTCTTTAACCACAAAAGTCCTGTATTGAAGGGCTTGTGCGATGTGGCTTTGTGAAATATTTTTTGCCTCTTCAAGGTCTGCTATCGTGCGGGCGAGTTTTAAAATTCTGTCGTAGCTTCTTCCGGACAGATTAAATTTAATAATAGCCGATTTAAGCATGTTTTCTGAAGTTTCGTCGATTTTACAAAAAGTTTTGATTAAATCCGAATTAAGCTGCGAGTTTGTAAGTATGCTAAGCCCTTTATACCTTTGAACCTGAATTTGTCTTGCTTTTACAACCCTTTGCCTGATTTTTTCAGAGGGCTCGCCTTGTTGTTTTGAGTTAAGAAGTTCTTCGGGAGAAAGCCTGGGGACTTCGATTTGAAGGTCAATTCTGTCTAAAAGCGGTCCTGAAAGTCTTGAGCGGTATCTTTGGATTTGAAACTCGGAACATGTACAGTTTTTTTGGCTGTCGCCTAAAAAGCCGCAAGGGCAAGGATTCATTGCTCCTAACAACATAAAATCTGCAGGATACTTAATTGAAGTTTGAGCCCTTGAAATCACCACTTCGCCGTCTTCAAGCGGTTGTCTTAAAACTTCTAAGACTTGTCTTGGAAATTCTACCATTTCGTCCAAAAATAAAACGCCTCTGTGTGCAAGCGTTATTTCACCAGGTTTTGGACTGCTTCCTCCGCCGATTATTCCCACAGCCGATGCCGAATGATGAACTGCTCGGAAGGGTCTTTGGGTAATTAAAGGCTGATTGGAAGGCAAAAGCCCGCTTATACTGTAAATTTTTGTCAATTCAAGTGCTTCTTCAAGTTCAAGCGGCGGTAAAATCGATGCAAAACATTTTGCCATAAGAGTTTTACCCGAACCCGGCGAGCCGCTCATTAAAATATTGTGTCCGCCTGCTGCGGCAATTTCCATTGCCTTTTTGGCTTTTTGCTGCCCTTTTACGTCCTTAAAGTCATAAATATAATTGTTCAGGCAATGTTCTTTTAGGTATTGGTTAATATTTACAACTGTTTTAGTGAGTTTATCTTCTGAATTTTGCGAAAAATGGTTTACAACATCATTTAGGGAATTTGCGCCCAAAACCTCTATTCCTTCCACAAGTGCGGCTTCTTTTGCATTAGCCGAAGGTACTATGACGCTTTTAACTCCGCAGTCTTTAAGTCCGCACACAAGCGGCAGCACTCCGTTTACACTTCTAAGGCTTCCGTCAAGTGACAGTTCACCTAAAAAAGCACTGTTTTTGAGTTCATTTTCTTCTATTATCCCGTTTTCGGCTAAAATTCCTATTGCAATGGGAAGGTCAAAGTTTGTTCCTTCCTTTCTTATGTCAGCAGGGGCTAAATTTATAACAACACGAAGTGCGGGAAAGCTGAACCCCGAGTTTTTTATCGCCGAGCGCACCCGCTCTTTTGCTTCATTTACTGCAATATCCGGCAGTCCCACAATCGAAATATTGGGCAAAGAATGCACAAAATCAACTTCCACATCGAGTTTATGGGCATTTAAACCTATTGTTGTTGCTGTTGTGACTCTTGAAACCAATTTCTAATCCTTTTTAAATTATTATACCTCAAGGTAATGAAATTTGTTAAAAAAGAGTAATAATATATTAAAAGGGCGCATGTATAATTAAATGTTCTTGAATTGTTTCAAGTTCCTTTAGCGAGTAAAGGAGATATTGATTATAATGCGCCTTTTTTGTTAATTTGTTTCCTTTGAGGCAGATAATTTTGACTGCTTACGACTTTTTTCCCTGTTTTTTCTTCAAGTTGCTTTCTTGCGTTTTTTGCGATATTTCCGCCTTTTTTTGCGGCGGTTTTATTTTCGTCTAAACCTGTTGCATCATTAACTTCTGCTATTTGTCTTGTTGAGAGCTCGGCTAAGGCTGTAAAAATCAATTCGGCTTCTGACATGTGATCTCTGAGATTTTGAGATTTTAAACCTTTTAAATCTTTGTGGCCTTTAACCGATAAATCCGACCATTCCTGATGAATAATATTTGTTAAAATAGCATATTCTTTTCCCTCTTTTATATCGTGGTCTTTCCAGTAATCGGTAAGTTTATTGCGGGTTTCCTGCCCCATCATCCGCTGCTGAATCCATTTTTCGCTTCTGCCATATTTTTTCCAATCGCTTCTTGCTCTGTCAATGGCTTTTGCGGGATCTGCCATTTCCTGCATTCTTTCGTAACCTACTTTTGCAAGCCATTGTTTAATCGGCTCAGCCTTTTTGCTCGGAACGGATTGAACAATTCTAAGCATTGTTTCGGCATCGGCAACATCGGTTAAGTATTTTTTGCCGTCGGTTGACAATAATTTCAGTTGTACGATTTTTTCGTACAACTGCTCAAAACCTTCGTCTTCTTTGAGTTTTATCTTTAAATCACTCCAATAACGTCTTGGGTTTTTGCTTTCGGTTAAAATGGAGATAATATCAATAACTGAAAAATACCATTTTTCGATTTTCTCATCCCAAAGTGAACGAATTTTGTTTTCTTCAAAGAGTTTTATTTCATCAGACATAAAGTTCTCCTATTTTATTTCCATATTTAAATTATAATATAAATATGAATGAAATTAAGAAAATTTTAGCGATAAATTTTGGCGGAATAGGCGATGAAATCTTGTTTTTGCCCACTTTGATTTCTTTGAAGAAAGCTTACCCTGATGCAAAAATTACCCTCGCGCTTGAGCCAAGAAGTAAAGGAATTAAGGATTTAACCGATGTAATTGACGATTTGTTTTTAATCGACATTAAGTTTAAAAACAAGTATTTGCAACTTTTGAAGCTGATTTTTCTCTCCCGTAAAGGTAAGTTTGACCTTGTTATCTCATCGGGCGCAAATAAATTCATAAGCATTTTGCTCTTTTTGACAGGAATAAAACAAAGATACGGCTACAATACAGGCAAATTGAGCCAAAAACTTCTCACAGTCGCAGTTCCTTTGAATAAAAATCAATATGCAGCTTCAATGTATCATGACCTGATTTCTGACATTACAGATATTAAAACGAAATTGCCTGAAATTAATGTTGAAAAGGTTCAAAAAGAACCAAATACGGTGCTTATCCACCCGGGAGTGAGCAAATTAAGCACTAAATTGGGCATGATAAAAACGATTTCGCCTGTAAAATGGGCAAAAGTGATTGATTTGCTGCTTGAAAAGGGTAAAAAGGTTATTCTTGCAGGCGGACCCGATGACAGGGAATGCATAGCGCAGATAAAAAGTACGATTAATAACTTTGAAAACTCTAATTTTATTGACGCTTACGGGCAGACAAAGAATTTGTCGGATTTGGCAAAATTAATCGCATCATCAGAAAAATTCCTATGTTCGGATTCAGCACCTTTGCATATTGCGGTTGCACTGAAAACTAGAACTTATGTTATTTTCGGACCTACCGATGATAAAATATTAATCCCTCAAACTCCTGTTATAAATGCAATTAAGGCAGACGATAATTGTGAATTAAAGCCTTGTTTATGGCAAAAAAGACAAACTACTTGCCAAGAACTCTCTTGCCTTGATATTTTGCCCGAAGATATTGTACATAAAGTTCTGTTAGATTGACTTCTTTAAAGACGGCTAGTGTCGAATGGCTAAACGGCACTCCTCGTGCCGATTTTGCCA
>DAOQAU010000014.1:2128-29139 GCA_035354275.1 Candidatus Gastranaerophilaceae bacterium | reverse complement strand
GACCCGGATTATTTAAAAAAGACAAAGCGCAAAATCCTGTTACACCATCCGATTGGACAGATGTGAGACTTTTGGACGCAGGAGATGAACAAAACATAAATCAAGATGTTTATAGTTTATATGTTCAATTTGTGGATATGGCATTAGCTCTTGGTATAGACGGAATAAGGGCGGATGTGCCCGCGCTTAAGCCTGCTGCTTTTTGGAAAAAATTAATAGCAGAAACAAAAGGCAGAAATCCTGAAATTCTTTTCCTTGCAGAAGCCTCCGAACTGTGGAACGAGCCTGTTTGTGATGGAGCGGTTTTTACTTCTTACAAAAAACTTTTGGATGCAGGCTTTGACGGCTATTACGGAAATTATTTTAACATTAAAAATTGGAAAACCTCACAGGACTTATATTCTGCCCTTAAGGCAGACGAAGAATTATCCAAAAAATATGACGGAAAAATTGCAACTATCGGAAGTTTTTCAACGCATGATGAATTAAGCCCGATTTTAATTAACGGAAAAAATTACAGTAAAATGATAATTTGGCTAAATGCTACTTTGCCTTTAAACTCTTATTTCATAGACGGGTTTGATACGGGAGATGATTATATTTATTTCTGGGCAAACAGAAAAGCACCAAAAACTTTTACGGACGATGAAGACTATTTTGTTCATCGTGGAAAAATAGATATTTTTAATTTTTCAAGAATGCCGGGGGGTAAGAGCTTTGATATTAAACAAGAATTTGTAACCGCGAATAATCTTAAAACAGTTATTTGTGATGCTTTTTCAAAAGGTGAGTTTACAATTCACAAAACTTCTTCTAAAAGTGTTTTTGCCTATTCAAGAACGTTAGACCAAGAAGGAATTATTGTAATAGGAAATCTTGATTTTAGAAAATCACAAAATATTGTTGCCCATATCCCTAAAATAAAACAGGGGTCACTTGTTGTGCCTATAAAAATGGGCAATATCCCAAAAGTTTGTGACGGAAAAATCTCGCTTCAGCTTGATCCTGGAGAAATCTTAGTTATGTATGTCCCCAAATTTTAAGGTTTTTTAACACAATTTTAACAAAGTGCTTGTAAATCTCTTTTTTTTGAGATACGCTGAAAAAGCACTAGTTATAATTAATAAGGAATTACAAACATGTCCAGACAATGCGAAATATGCGGAAAAACACCTCTTAAAGCGGCTAAACTTACGTTTTCTCATAAACAAAATGTTCACCGTCAAGCACCTAACCTTCAAACAATTAAGGCTAATGTTAACGGTACGGTTAAGAAAATTAAAGTTTGCACTTCTTGCTTGAAAGCAAACAAAGTTCAAAAAGCTGTTTAAGGGATATTTGAATTTGAAGGCGCGGATTTTGCAATTGCAAAATCCGCGCCTTCATTATAAAATTTTTTATAGGGAGTATGTATGTCAAATCAAAAGACTTTAATTTTAATAGACGGGCACGCACTGGCATTTAGGATGTATTTTGCGTTGGAAAGAACAGGCATGAAAACAACCGACAATCAGCCGACTTGGGCTGTGTTCGGGTTTTTCAAAGCTGTTTTTGATATGTTGAAAGACCAAAACATTAAACCCGATGCCATTACAGTTGCTTTTGATGTGGGTAGAAAGACTTTCAGAGTCGAAAAATACGACCAGTACAAAGCAAACAGAGAAGCCATGCCAGATACTTTAAGAAGCCAAATGAGCCTTATTTTTGAAGGATTAAAGGCTTTTAACATTCCCATTTACACAAAAGAAGGCTATGAAGCGGATGACGTTATTGGGACTATTTGTGATAAAGCAACCAAATTAGGGCACAAAACACTTATTTTAACAGGTGATCAGGATTCTTTTCAGTTAATTGACAAAGAGGGTAATGTTAAAGTTTTGATTCCTTCAAAAGGTGAATTAATAGAATACGATTGGAATAAAGTTTACGAAAAATTAGGCGTTTATCCAGACCAGGTTACCGATTATAAAGGTTTAAGGGGCGACACTTCTGACAACATTCCCGGAATCAGGGGAATCGGTGAAAAGACAGCGCAAAAATTGTTATCAAGATATCCTAATATGGAAGAACTTTTTGCGCACTGTACGGAAATCCCTGAAAATGCCGTAAGAGAAAGAATTTGTGCTGGAAAAGAATTAGGACTTTTGAGCAAAGAGCTTGCAACTATTGTAAAAGATGTGGATATTGATTTTGATTTTCAACACACACATATTGATTTGCCTGATATTGACGAGGTCACAAAATTTCTTCAAAAAATGCAATTTTACAGTTTTATCAGAGGCATTGACGGAATCTTGGGAAGCTTTGACAAGGCAGGAAACGGGAAACAGGAAATAAAAAACGATGTCATTGCGAGCGATAGCGCGGCAATCCAAGAAGATAATTCTTTTGGATTGCTTCGTCAAAACTCTGTTTCTCCTCGCAATGACGAAAATATTTTACCAAACTCTACATCTTGTCAAATGCAGTTGGGATTGTTTTCTCAGGAAGTCAGGCAGAAAATAAACAAAGACGATATTCCGTTTGAAGTCAATATTGTTTCTAAAAAAGAAGATTTGGACAATTTAGTCAGTGAACTTAAAAAACAGGATTTGATAGCAGTCGATACCGAAACAACTTCCGTTGACATTCAAGAAGCCGAATTGGTAGGTATTTCTATCGCTTACAATATAAACGAAGATGCGAAGATGCGTAGAGGCGTAGAAAAAGAACTACGCAACCCCGCATCTACGCCTCTTGTCTTCTACGTCCCTTTGTCCCATCAAATCGGCGAACAACTTGAGGTAAAAGAAGTTTTAAATGAGTTGAAACCTTTGCTTGAAGATGAAAAAATCAAAAAAACAATGCAGAATGCAAAATTTGATTACAATATCTTCAAAAATTACGGCATAAAAGTCGAAGGAATAATTTTTGATACAATGCTTGCAAGCTATATCAAAGATCCTTCAAGAAAACATGGGCTAAAAACCCAGTCTTTGGAGCATTTAAACCATGTTATGCAAGAAATAACCGAACTTATCGGCTCTGGCAAAAACCAAATAAGCATGGAATGTGTTTCAATCGATGAGGCTGCAAATTATGCCTGTGACGATGCTTATGCAACATTAAAGCTCACAGAATTTTGGAAAAAAAGTTTGGATGAAAAAGAGTTAAAACTGCTTTACGATGTTGAAGTTCCGCTTGCGCTAATCCTTGCAGATATGGAATACGAAGGGGTTTCGGTTGATGTCGATTACCTGAATAAACTTTCAGCCGAATTTAGCAAAAAGGTTTCGCAGTTGGAAGAAAAAATTTATGAGTTGGCGGGAGTTCCTTTTAATGTAAATTCGCCAAAACAGGTCGGCGATATCCTTTTCAACAGGCTTCAAATCCCGATGAAAAAGAAAAGAGGAAAAGACAATTATTCGACAGGCGCAGAGGTTTTGGAAGAACTTGCAGGCGAGTACAAAATTTGTGAATATTTGCTTCAACACAGAAAATATTCAAAACTGAAATCAACTTACACAGACAGTTTGCCTCAGCTTATAAGCCGAAAAGACGGCAAAATTCACACAAGCTACAATCAAACAGTAACCACGACCGGAAGACTGTCTTCTTCTAACCCTAATTTACAAAATATTCCCATAAGAACGGAAGAAGGAAATAAAATCAGAAACGCTTTTGTAGCATCCGATAAGGATGGATGTTTGTTGTCAGCGGATTATTCTCAAATAGAGCTTCGTTTGCTGGCGCATGTTTCTCGCGATGATAATTTAATAGAAGCTTTTTGCTCCGGCGAAGATATTCACACCTTGACGGCGTCAAAAGTCTTTGAAGTTCCGATAGAAGGTGTTACAAAGGATATGAGATATAAAGCAAAGGCGGTAAATTTCGGGATTATCTACGGTCAAAGCAAATACGGGCTTTCCAAATCTTTGAATATCGCACCTTTTGCGGCCGAAATGTTTATCGAAAAATATTTTGCGACTTACCCTAAAGTAAGAGAATATATGCAAAATACAATTAAATTCGCTCACGAAAACGGTTTTGTAGAAACAATGTTCGGTAGGAAAAGATATTTGCTCAATGAACTTTCAAGTCCGAATAACCAGATAAGAGAATTTGCCCAAAGGGCGGCAATTAATCAGCCTCTACAAGGTGCTGCAGCGGATTTGATTAAAATGGCGATGATTGAACTTGATAAAAAGTTGAAACAAAACAATTTGAAGTCTAAAATGATAATGCAGGTCCATGATGAATTGATTTTGGATGTCGCAAAAGACGAATTTGATATGGTGAAAAAACTTACCGTCGAGGCAATGGAGCTTAATCAGCCGCTTTTGGTTCCGCTTGTTGTTGACGTTAATTTCGGCAAATCATGGATTGAGAGTGCTTGAATGGTTGAAAAATTTTTCGTCATTGCGAGCGATAGCGAAGCAATCCAAAAATTAAAAGGTAAAAATGAGTGATTAAAAAAATGATTAAAAAAATAATAAATCGTCATGCTGAACTCGTCTTCTCTTATTGTTCACGAGCTTTAGCGAGTGTTACAAGGGAGAGTACCGCTTGCGGTGTATCAGCATCTTTCCGGCATTGTACATTGGATAGATCCCGAAACAAGTTCGGGATGACAGTTAGAGTTTTGATATTATTACTTTTTACCCCTTTTTTGGGGCGCGCTTGCGCCCTAGGCGCAAGTGCGCCCGTTGTACTTCAAGCGCAGCAAACCCTTGCTGCTGCGCAAGCCGTTCAGCCTCAGGCGGTTGATTTTGGTCTTTGCAGAAAGATTTTTAAAATTGACGCGCAGAAGCTTTTTTATTTAACGCTTGCCGCTGTTAACGCAAACAGATTTACTATTGACGAAATTCAGTCAAAAAGCGGTTATATTTTGTTTTCTGTTGCCAAAAAGCAGTTTTTGGCTAATGTCATTTCGGTAAATGCTGAAAATTCAATGTTAAAAATTACTCCTTGCGACAACATTTATTTTTTCCCTGTCGGTATAGTTCAAAACATGTTCAAATACGTTGAGCTCAATCTCAACACTCCGATAGAAAAACTTAATGTTTTATAAATTAATAAACACCCGAAGTTATTGAAGTATAAATTATATTTGAGGCTTTTTGGATAAAATCTTTTCCTAAAGGCGAATTGTAGGGGCGGTTTGCAAGAATTACACATATATATTTTTTGCCGTTTGGTGCAAAAACAATTCCCGCATCGCCTAAAGTTTTTCCTATATCGCCTGTTTTGTGGACAAATAGGGCTTTAGGGTCAAGTCCTGCCTGTATAAGTCTGTTGTTTTCAACGTGGCTCATGTAATCGATTATGTATTCGCGCGAATTAATATTTAAAAAGCCCGGATTGTCAAGATTATAAAGCATTGTGGCTAAGTCTTTTGCGGTTGTGTAATTTGTTCCGTCCATATCGGGAAGCCATGTTTGAACGCGGGTACTGTTAATTCCCCAGCTTCTTATGCCCTGATTTACGTCTTGCATAGAGCCGATTTTAGACATAATCATATTTGTCGCAGAATTGTCCGATTCCGTAATCATGTAGCGCGCAAGTTGGTCTATAGTGTATTTTTTGCCTATGCCCCAGGATTGCAGATTTCCCGAGCCTTCTGCTTTAAAATAATCTGTCATGGCCATTTCGTCATAAATAGTAAGCTGATTTGCCTCTATGGATTTAAAAAGCCTTATTAAAACAGGGATTTTAATTATACTTGCGGCAGGAAAGGTTTTTTCAGCGTCAATATCTACAAATTTTCCCGAATCATATTCCCAGACAAAAATGGAAGGCTCTATTGATTTATATTCAGACATAAGCCTTTTGAGCTTTGCTTCAACGACCTGCATTTTGTCTGTCATGTAAAGGGTTGTCATATCGGGTTTTTTGGCTTTTGCGGTAGAAAGCATTCTCAAATTCATAAAAGAATCATTTGAAAGATAATTGGTTGTGGGTTTTAAAATTTCGTAAGTGTAAGGAATTTTTTCTCGTTTAGTGTTTAAAAGCTGATATTTATTGAATTGAATTTCTTTATAAGAATTTCCCGAAAGTGAAATTAGTGGGGTAGAAATCCTTTGAAATCCGAAGGGAAGGACATAATATCCGATAAGAGCAAGAAGAGAAAGAGAAATTATTCTTGCAATAGGGTTTACTTTGCGCTTGCGAACGACCTTTTTTCTGATAGGCTGGGCAACAGGGCGAACAGGAGTGACAACCTGCGGATAAGTTTGCCTGTATCCGTAAGCCGGTCTTTGCCCGTATGCGGGGTTTTGATATTGTCTGTATTGCTGATACTGATAGTTTCTTGCCATTTCAGGCATAAAAAATCCCCTCCTGTTTTGTAATTATAATACTTTTTTGAAAAATAGGCATAATGTAAACAATGTATTTATTTTGCTTAACATTAGTGGTGAACAGTGAGCGGTGAGCAGTTGTTCTACGCATCCACGCATCTACTCATCTTATCTTCTTTGTAATTGCCTTTATGCCTATTTACTATTTACTATTTACCATTTACCATTTACTACCCTCCCCCTTGCTTTTTTTTTGAAATCATGCAATAATAATTTTTGTTATTCGTTAATGATATTTTATGCTTGTTGGGGGTAATAGAGATTACTTTCCTGCATGAATTTTTGTAGCATATACAAAGGAAAGCGAGACACTCAAATAGGTGAGTTCTGACGAATTTAATTACAGGTACATTAAGGACAAAGCAACCCCCGGAAGTTGGAGACGCGGTTACGAATACCATCTCAAAGACCAGGTGCTTGAAGGATATCCGGAAAAAAACTTTTACAAAGGGAAAGTAAAAGGAAACTTTCAGGATTTTTACAAAACCGACTTGATTTTCAAAAAAGGCGGAGTTGAAGCACGCTGTAATTGTCCCTTAAAAGAAGAATGGTGTAAACACGCCGTTGCTGTTGGGCTAAAGGCAATAGACGAGCATGCTTTTGAGGATTTTCTTGAAACAAAATACGGCATTGAATCGAGTTTTGAAGATGAAAACACCGCGCTTACAGAGCCTCCAAAAGGCAATTATATATTTCATTTTAACCCCAAAAGAAAACCCAATTTCTTTTCCATTCTTGTAATGTCAAGAGAAACTGGAAAAGTCGTTCGTTCAATCGAACAAATTTTAAAAGGTTTAATAGAGGCGCAAAAACAGGATAAAAACTTTGAACTTAACACTTCACAAATGGTTGAAGTGGCTATTTTTAAGCAGCTTTTAAAGACTTCGCGTCAGGATAAAAAGGCAGGTTGGTATGATATTCAGCTTACTAAATTTGCTGACATGTTTCCTCTGCTTGCAAAAGCAGACGAGGTTTTGGATGAAAAGTCCAAGCAGCGTTTGAAGTTTACCGACAAAGAATGGCGGCTTGCGCTTTCGGTAAATTATTCTCAGGCGGGAAACATAATGCTTGCACTTGAATGGAAAAGACCTGATAAGGACGATGTTTATCCGTTTGAGGAGATAAGATATTTTTCAAGGCATTTGAAATGGGGGCGTTATAAAAACGTAATTTTCCCTATAAATATAGAAGTTGGTGCTATTCCGCAATATCTTGTAAAATCTTCTTTTACAGACCTCAAAGATTCTGACGGCGGAAAATTCATTTATGAGGAAATGCCGGGACTTCAAAAAATTATGGATGTTGAAGTTTCTGAAGAAATTAATAAATTGATGCTTGAGCAAAAACCGCCTCTTAATATTGTAACTATGGGAATAGATTACGACCAGTCATTGAAAGCTTCTTTGGAGTTTGAATATGACGGGATAAGGGTTCCTTTTTCAAAAACAAGCGAAAAAACTCCTTACGTTACGGTTAAGAAGCCAAAAGAGGACAGCCAGTATTGGATTAAAAGAAATTTAAAACATGAACAGGATGCCTACAATATGCTTTTGGCGTGCAAATTTGTTCCTATGCAGACAAATAACCTTGCGCTCGAAAAAGAAAATGCCGTTGATTTTTATAATTATTATATTAAACAGGCAGGCGAAGGTTGGAAATTTGAAGAAAAAGACGATTTAGGCTTCTTTAAGCTTGCCGAAGATTCTTTTAAGCTTCGTGCAGAAGTGGATTTTTGCGAAGAGTCAAAAGACAGTTTTCAGATTTATCTCTACGGACAAGTGGGAGAAGACAAAATCAGTTTTGATGATGTTTACAATACAATTCAAAGCGGGGAAAAATATGCTCGCGTAAGGAGTTTGGGCTTTGTAGAATATCCTGCACAAGATATTTATGCGATGATGCGCTCGTTTAATTCATTTGATGTTTACCGCAACAATGAAGATAAATTTTTGGTGAAAACTTATAGGGCAGGGCTGTTGAATGAACTTGAAAATTTTGGTGTTGAACTTGATTTAAGCGAAGATTTTTCAAATTTCTGGGATCAAATATCTTCGTTTTCTACAAAAGAAGATATTGAAATTCCAAAGGATGTAAAAGCAGAGCTAAGAGAATATCAGGCAAAAGGTTTCAGCTGGCTTTGGTTTATGTATAAATACGGGCTTAACGGAATTCTTGCAGATGACATGGGGCTTGGAAAAACACTTCAGGCATTGACTTTGCTTCAAAGAGCTAAAGAAAACGACGGGCCGATGCCCACTTTGGTTATTTGTCCCACTTCGGTTGTTTTTAACTGGGAGTTGGAAATCCAAAAATTTGTACCCGGTTTGACTTGTCTTAAACTTGCAGGAATAGA
Organism: Candidatus Gastranaerophilaceae bacterium; assembly: GCA_035354275.1. Lineage (GTDB taxonomy): Bacteria > Cyanobacteriota > Vampirovibrionia > Gastranaerophilales > Gastranaerophilaceae > DAOQAU01. The sequence continues at coordinate 20,448 of DAOQAU010000014.1, read as the reverse complement.
GCGAAAAGAACTTTTTAAAGACATTCCCAAATATGATATTGTAATTACAAGTTACGCTTTGGTGCGTCGTGATATAGAAAAATTGAAAAAAATTAATTTTAGATACGTTATATTAGATGAATCCCAAAATATTAAAAATGCGCTTTCACAAACGGCGCAATCGGTGAAAAGACTTGTCTGTGACCATAAATTGGCACTTTCTGGTACTCCGATAGAAAATAGGCTTGAAGAACTCTGGTCGGTTTTTGACTTCCTTATGCCGGGATTTTTGTTCAGTATTTCAGAATTTAATTACCGCTATGTAAATCCGATTATGGAGCGTGCCGACAAAACAGTTGAAAAACGCTTAAAATTGCAGATTTATCCGTTTATCTTGCGCCGTATGAAACGCGATGTCGCAAAAGATTTGCCTGATAAAGTCGAAAACATTGCATACTGCGAACTTACTGACGAACAAAGAGATTTTTACCTTGAAGTCCTTGATAGTACAAAAGAAGAACTGTTTAAAAGCATTGAACAAAACGGACTTGAAAAAAGCAGAATGTCTATTTTCTCTGCACTTCTGCGTCTGCGCCAAATCTGCTGTCACCCCAGACTTTACGATAAGGAAAATATCAAAAAAATTAATGAATCAGGTAAATTTGAGCATTTAAAAGAAATGCTTGAGGAGATAATTTCCGAAAAACACAGAGTTCTGCTCTTCAGCCAATTTGTAGATATGCTCGAATTGATAAGAGAATGGCTTGATAAAGAAGGCATCCGCTACGAATACCTTACAGGTCAGACAAAAGACAGACAGGGTGCTGTTGAAAGATTTAACAACAGCGAAGATATTCCTATTTTCCTTGTCAGCTTAAAAGCCGGCGGTACGGGCTTGAACCTGACCGGCGCGGATTATGTAATCCACTACGACCCATGGTGGAATCCTGCGGTTGAAGATCAGGCAACAGACAGAGCCTATCGTATCGGTCAAAAGAAAAAAGTCTTTGTTTACAGGCTTATTACAAAAAATACGGTTGAAGAAAAAATACAAAAACTTAAACAAGTTAAAAGAAATCTTGTTGACAGCGTAATTTCCGTTGACAGAAATATAACAAAATCGCTTACAATGGATGATGTAAGAGAAATTTTCTCCGTTGATTAAGGGGTAAATCGGGGTAAATGATTTAGAACTTTCATTTACATTACTCAAAATATTTGTATAAATTTTTATTTATTGATATTATTGTTATGTGAATTATTATTCGTGGAAGTTGGTAGAGTGCTATTTAATAAACGTCTTTTGCAAACTCATTTGAACAATTTTGAATATCCGAAAGGGTTTGATTTTGAGCGTGCAGAAAAAATTATCAGGAATTGGCAAAAAGCCTTAAGAGACGGGAATTATGATGAAACTAAAGAAACAAGGGTACAAGCAAGTTTTTTAAATTTATTTTTTAATATAATTCTAGGCTACTCCGAAATGCACGATAATCCTGACGAATGGTATTTGATTAATGAGGCGAAAACCGAATTTGACGGAACAAAAGCGGATGGGGCTTTGGGGTATTTTACAAAAGATGAAAAATTAAATGTTACAAGAGCCGTAATTGAGCTTAAAGATGCAAAAACTCCGCTTGATAAAAAACAATCAACAAGAAAAGATTACGATTCACCTGTAAGTCAGGCTTTTAGTTACTTATTCAAATTTGATCGTTGCGATTGGATTATTGTTTCAAATTTCAAAGAAATAAGGTTATATCACAAAAGCAGAGGACAAGGGTATTATGAAGAATTTAAGATTTTAGATTTACATGACCCGAAGGAGTTTAAACGCTTTTATTTTTTGTTGTGCAAACAGAATTTGCTGGATAAGGACAGAAATTCACTGTTGGATAATCTGATAAAAGATACAAGCAAAAACGAAGAAGAAATTACAAAAGATTTTTACAAAGATTTCAAAGAATTACGTTTGGAATTATTCAAGCATTTAAAAGAAAACAACCCTGAAATTGGAGCAAAATTAATCCTTGAAAAAACTCAAAAACTTTTAGACAGAATGGTATTTATATTTTTCTGCGAGGACACAAATAATTTGTTGCCTTCGGGGATAGTAAAACAAGTTTATGATTTAGGTATTAAATCCCGTGAGAGGAGCGACCAAAGGATTTGGCGTGAGTTTAAAAATCTTTTTATGGACATTGACGAAGGCAGACATGATGTAAGTCCTCCCATAAATGCTTATAACGGCGGATTATTTTCTTCCGACATTGAGTTAGAAAATCTTGTAATAAAAGATGATATATGGCAAAAAATCACAAAGCTTTCAGATTATGACTTTGAAAGCGACTTGAACGTTAATATTTTAGGGCATATCTTTGAACAATCATTGAGCGACTTGGAACAAATCAAAGCAGAAATTGACGGAGTTGAAGAAGACAAAACAAAATCAAAGCGTAAAAAAGACGGAATTTTTTATACTCCTGAATATATTACAAGATACATTGTTGAACAAACTGTCGGTAAGTATTTAGAAGAAAATCCCGACAAACTGAAAACAATAAAAATTCTTGACCCTGCTTGCGGTTCAGGTGCATTCTTAAATCAGGCACACAGCTTTTTGAGAGAACAATATCAAATAAGAACTGAAGAAAAAATTGATGCTGAACGTTCGAGCAATAGAGGCGGGCAAGAGTTCTTACAAACAAACCTCCTAAAACATACCAATATTGCAGAAACAGACCGTTCAATATTGTTAAATAATATTTTTGGCGTTGATCTGAACGAAGAATCAACCGAAATAACAAAACTTGCACTGTGGCTAAAAACTGCACGCAAGGATAAACCATTGGAAAATCTTGATAATAATATCAAATGCGGTAATTCCCTGATTGATGATGAAGCGATAGCAGAGAATAAAGCGTTTAAGTGGAACGAACAGTTTAAAGAAATTTTAGACGGTGGTGGTTTTGATTGTATTATAGGAAATCCGCCGTATTTCAATATAGATACCTTCGGTTTTGGTTCACCTGTTTTTGAACACTTAAAGAATTCTTATTCAGATGTTTATATGGATAAGAGCGATATTTTATTTTACTTTATAAAAAAAGCTATTGACTTATTAAAAGCTAACGGAATTATGGGATTCATTATCTCAAATGCTTTTTTGTTTTCGGACAAAGCTAAAAAGTTGAGAAATTATATTTTAGAACAATGCTCTATTTTAGAAATAGTGAATTTTGAACAATATTATGTTTTTAAAGATGCGGGAATAACATCTTGCATATTAATTTTGCAAAAAAATGGAAATAAAGAAAAAACACGGGCATTTAGCTTTGAAGAAAAACAATATACCGAAGATATTATTTTAAATACTATTAATACTAAATCAAACTTTTTTGATGTTGAGTTTCAACTTGATATGCCTTTTGCATTGGTTAATAGTAAGATTTCAAGCATTAATGATAAGATTGACAGTAAATATCCAAAACTAGATGAAATTACGCATATTGGAAAAGGTATGGAAACCGCAGCAGATAATATTTTTATTTTTGACAAATATCCAAATGAATTTCCAAGTGAGTTTATAAAAAAAAGAGTTTCTGGGAAAAATATTGATAAATATTTTATAGACAGTAATACTGAATATATCCTGTATTTTGAAGATATTGACAAGTTTGAACAATTACCATTATCTATACAAAATCATTTGATTAGTAATAAAGAATTTTTAGAAAATAGAGCAACTGTCAAAAACGAAGGAAGAACTTGGTGGCGTTATAGTAGACCAATGCATAAAGAATATTACAATAAAGCTAAACTGTTTTGCAGTCGGAGAAGTTTCTCAAATGTTTTTTGTATTGATGAAAAATTTGAATATTTAAGTTTTTCAAATATGACTGTAATTTTTGATACTAATAAAGATTATAATATTAAATATATTTTGGCTTTACTTAATTCTAAGCTTTTAACTTATAGATACAGGTCGATTGGGAAGCAAACTGGTGGTGGAAGCTTTGAATACTTCCCTAATGGAGTTGGGCAACTTCCAATAGCAAAAGCCACGCAAGAACAGCAAGATAATCTTACAAGTAAAGCAGAACAGATGATTGAGCTCAATAAACAACTACACGAAGGCGTTAAATCGGCTTTGGAACTCTTAGAAACTGAATATAAACCTAAGAAAATCAGCCAAAACCTTGAAAGATTCTATACTCTTGGACTTCATCCGTTTATAGAAGAACTAGAAAAACAGGGCGTAAAACTTTCACTTTCGCAAAAAGAAGATTTAATGAATTGGTACAACCAAAAATCTGAAACCTTGAATAGCATTAAAAATCAAATAGACACACTCGACCACGCAATCGACCAAGAAGTCTATAAACTCTACAACTTGACCGAAGATGAAATAAAAATAATCGAAGAGGGGTAAATCAGAAAGCCTTTTGGATTGCTTCGCTACGCTCGCAACGACGAGTTTTTAAAACTATTCAACTTATCGACATTTACCCTTTCGACTTTTCAACTCTATTCACCATTTCCTATTTACTATTTACTACTCCCCCCTTGACAGGTGATTTTTAGTTTTGTATGAGTTAAGAATACATTTACCCCCCTTGACAGGGGATTTTTAGCCTGTGATAATAGAGTAACGAAGTATTAGATAGGCAAATCGTTTGAAATTTCGCACAAGACTTTTACACTAAGCTTTATTTGTGCGGATACGATTCCTTAAATCGAAAGGATTTAAAAAAATGTACGCAATAGTAGAAACAGGCGGTAAGCAATACCAAATGGAAGAAGGCCGCTACTTAAAAGTTGAACTGTTAGACGGTGAAAAGGACAGCAAAGTCGTTTTTGACAAAGTTGTTATGCTCGCTAACGGTAAAAAATCAAGAGTTGGGCAACCTTATATCAGCGGTGCTTCCGTTGAAGGTAAAATTCTTGAACACGGTAAAGAAAAAAAAGTTCTTGTTTACAAACAAAGACCTAAAAAAGGTTACAGAAACAAGCAAGGGCACAGACAAGGCTTTACAAAAGTTATGATTACAAAAATCAGAACTTCAGCCCAAAAGAAAGATTCTGAAGGGGCTTCAGAAGAATAAACTTCACAAAAGCAAAAATTATTAAAAGGAGAAATAAAAAATGGCACATAAGAAAGGTATGGGATCAACCCGTAACGGAAGAGATTCACAAGCGCAACGCTTGGGAGTTAAAAAATATGGCGGAGAAGCGGTTAAAGCCGGCAATATTCTCGTTCGTCAAAGAGGAACAAAAATTCACCCCGGAATTAACGTTGGTATCGGAACAGATGATACTTTGTTTGCGTTAATTGATGGAGTTGTTAAGTTTGAGCCGCATAGACGCGACAGAAAACAGGTAAGCGTTTACGCAGGTTAAAATTTTATAAAATATACAAAAGGGCGGATTTTCGTTTCACGAAAATCCGCCCTTTTGGTATTAAATATTATTTTAATATATAATGTCACATTTTTTCTTTTTGTATATTTCTCTTTCGGTACTTTTTGGTGGCAAAAAGTACCACAAAAAGCCACGACACGGATCTTCGCTCGCTAATTATTACTAAACTCAACTCAAGCTCGCGAACTCGTGCCTTCGGCACTCAAACACACTCGCTTTGCAGTTGTTTCGTTAAGTAATAATTGCTCACTCTGATACGGTCGGGGGTAAATGTTTAAGGGGGTTCGGGGCACAGCCCTGACGCTTTGGCATTTAGTCCGCGGTTTTTTTCTTTTCTTTCCGTCTGGTTTCTTTTCTTTTTTTGCATCGCGACAAAAAAAGAAAAGAAATGAGACAACAAAAATGGATTTAATATTTTTTAGATATTCATACAAAAGGGCGGATTTTCAGAGAAAATCCGCCCTTTTGTATAATATTTATTTAAGCAATCCATCTTGTATTTGCAAGCCCTTCTTTGCCGTTAGGGGCTTTTGTGTACATATTGTTTAAATCAGAATTAATCAATCCTACGCCGTATTTCGATTTTTGATCGTGTTTTTCAAAAGGATTTTTGCCAACCGGCTTTACTGCATTAACAGGCTGCTGGCTGGGATTAATCCCTTGCAAACCTTTCATTGCTTGTGTTGAAAATGGGTTGATTTTGTTTACATTCATTGGAAATATTCCTTAATCTCTTATATATATATAAAAACATAAAATGGAATTTTTTTGCGTAAAAACACAAAACTTTTACAAACTTAACACATTAAAATATATGAGTTATAATCTAAACCATGAGTATGCAGGTTTTATCAGAATATTTGGAATTTTTGGAGGTTGAAAAAGGGCTTTCTTTAAACACGATTGACGCTTACAGGCGTGATTTAAGTGATTTTTTGGACTTTTGTTTTGCGCTTGATGTTTTTGATTTGGATAAAATTCAGCGAACGCATATAAATTCTTACATTAGAAATTTGCGTGAAAAAAATTATTCTTCGACCAGTGTAATGCGAAAAATAGCGTCTTTAAGAAATTTTTTCAAATGGCTTTGCGCAAATGAAATTTGTCCTCAAAACCCGACTTTAACGCTGGAGCAGCCGAAAGTTCCCAAAAGATTGCCCAAAGTTATGTCGGTTCAAGAGATAGAAGAAATTTTGAGAAACGGTTTGAATCCCACCGAAAAAGTCATTGTAGAGCTTTTATACGGCTGCGGGCTGAGGGTTTCGGAGCTTGTGGGGCTAAAAACAAACAGTTTTGATTTAAATGCGAATTACTTAAAATGCAGCGGAAAAGGTTCTAAAGAAAGGCTTGTGCCGCTTGGCAAAAAAGCAAAAGATGCGATAAGAGAATACATTGAAAAAAGGGACTTTTTAGTCAAAAAAAACGGGCTTGATACGAAAAATTTTTTAATTTCAGATAACGGGCGGTTTCTGACTAGACAGGATATCTACAATTTTATTCACAAGCAGGGAGAAAAAATTCACAAAAATATTTCTCCGCACACTTTACGCCACAGTTTTGCGACGCATTTGCTTGAAAACGGTGCTGATTTAAGGATTGTTCAGGAACTTTTGGGACACTCCGATGTTTCTACAACCCAGCTTTACACCCACATTAGCAAAAAACGCTTAAAAGAAGTTTATTTTTCGATTAATAAATAAATTTTTATAATAAAATAATCTTATGTTAAATCTTTTTATAACAGGAACAGATACAGGAGTCGGAAAGACATTTATAACAGCAGGACTTGCCGCAACCATGCAGAGTTTGGGTTATACAACCTGTGTTTATAAACCGATTCAGTGTGGAGCGAAGGAAAAGCAAGGCTTTATGCAGGCACCTGACTTGGCATATATAAAAAACATTGACCCTTATGTGAAAACTTATTCGACTTATATGCTCAAAGAAAAGGCAGAACCGCTTGTTGCAGCTGAGCTGGAAGGTATTAAAATTGACAAAACGGTTATTAAAAAAGACTTTGACAACATAGCAAAATCATGTGATTGCCTTTTGACCGAAGGCGCAGGCGGAATTATGACTCCTCTTGCTCAAAATTTCACGATGAATAATCTTATAAAATTTCTCAACCTTCCTGTTTTGGTGGTTATAAAACCGGATTTTGGAACGGTTAACCAAACGCTTTTGACGATTAATCAGGCAATTTCAAGCGGAATTGAAGTAAGAGGGGTTATTATAAATAATTTCCCCGAAAACACAAAAGATACAGCAATAAAAACCATTCCACGGTTAGTTGAGGAATATACAGATACAAAAATTTTAGGAATTATAAAGCACTTTTCTGATATTGATAAAATCAACCCCAATGACCTTATAACCACTATTATAAACGGAATTGATATAGAAAGCGTTTTTAAGGTTAAGATTGCAAAACTTGAATTGGAATAATTTAAGGTTTATTTATATATACCTGGCAAACATTTGGTGAAGTACAATTCTCTTTCAGCGGAATACCTAATGGTGTACAGTAAGATTCGGGCATTTCTCCGGCATTACAAACAGCTTTCAAATAAGGAATATCTTTTTGATCCCATGTGTTTGTGTTAATTTCTTTTATACTTGCGGAAAGATAATTTTTGTTATTTCCTCCTATGGAAGTTTCTCCGGGTAAAACCGTTCCGTTTCTGTATATTCTAAATTCCATTACATCTTCGTCAAGGACACTTTTGCCTTTTTTGCCGTCAATGTCTATATACAATCTAAATGCCTCACCGTCTATATCTTTTCCGATATTAAAAAATCTTTCACCGTTTGTTAGGGTAAAATTTACATTTTCATCTGAGAAATTATCCCCGCCGGAAATTGTACAATCAACTTTTCCGATAGTGTTAAAAACTTCTGCCAACCTGTCGCATATTCCTGTATTTTCTCCTGTGTGGCCATAAGGGGTCAATTGTTTTTCTATAGGTGATTCGGGAGTTTCCCGATATCCGTCTGCAAAAACTTCACCTACTGCCTGTTTTAGATTTGTAAAAGCAGCATAATATTGATACGCTTTTATTTTATCTGTTTTTGTCTTGGAAATGCCTAATGTTGCCATTATAACTACCGCCATAATGACAAACATAACAGTTAATTCAGCTAACGTCATTGCGTTTTTTTTAAAATTTATTTTCACTTTATTAACTCCAGACATTTTTTATAATTCTCAATTTCAATTATATCACTATTTTTGAATAATATCTCTTTTTTAAAATTTAAGAGCGTAGAATTTTCTTTTATTGCATAAATTTTAATTTTACGCTTTATTGATTCAAAGACAGGAATTGAGCCTAAACAGTTATAAGGCATAATTAAAAAATCCAAATCATTTATGTTGAGTTTTTTAGGGCTAAATTTGCAAATTTGAGGGGCATTTGCAAGTCCCAATAAAACACAAGGCAAAAAAGTCGGTGTAATGTATTCTGCGCTAGCTCTTGCGTCAACTACTTCGGTTGAAATCGAAAAATCATCAAAAGCGGGAGAATGTGCCGCAGGGATTTTTAATTCGCGGGAAATATAATGCGAAATTATTGCTTCAACTCCGCCAATCGGGTCAACCCCGATTCCGTTTTGGTAATTTTCATTTATTTTGTCATCTTTAAATCGGCAAACTATTGCTATTGCATTTGCACCTTTTTTTATAAGTTTTCGAGCAGAATTTAAAAGGGTTTTAAGATTTTTAACACTTCCTGTGGAAATATTTGATTTATCAACGAAAAAATCAACTCCGACATTTTCTTCAGTAATTTCATATCCCAAAATGTCAAGTCCGTAAACTGTTTTAACTGCGTTTATCGTGTTGATGTGGATGTTCAAGACCTCCTGAGAGATGCTTTTGTCAAAAACCACGCCTATTTTGTTGTTTTGACAAGGAATAAGACTTATTTTTCCTTTAAAAAATTCATCTAAAGTGTAGCCTTCAACGTAGAGCATATTTTCTGTTATTCCAGAAAAACAGCCTGCATTGACCACATTCGGATTTACTATAAGATTGCAGTGTTTTGAAAACTCTCTTGCCCAAAAGCTTGCATCTCCGGCAAACCCGCCGATACTTGCTCCAACACCTGTGGGGACAACAAAGGCACCCAATTTTTTTTTCTTTCTTCCCATAAAAAAATTATACACTAAAAAAGAGGCAAAAGCCTCTTTTTTAGTGTTCTTTATTTCTCTGTATCCTTTATTAAATCTTATTAGCCGCCGCTGCCGCCGTATGTGAAATTTTTCTTAGTGTCATCTGACAACATTTTTTGATATGAAGTAATAGATGCGCTTAAAAATGTTGATTCGCCATCAAGTTTTGTTTTCTTTGTTTCAAGTTGTTTTTGAAAATCTTTTAGATCTGAAAGCTGACAATAGTACTGTTCTCTTAATTCTTCTCGAGCCGCTAAAGCTTCTTGATTATTGGGGTTTTCGTCTAGAGCGTATTCTATTTCATCTTTTTGTTCTTCATATTTTTCATTTAACTCAAGGGTTCTTTCGGTGGCATCATATATAGTGTCTGTAATTCCCATCAGTTCGCTAGTACAACGATTTCTTTCGGGGATTAAAAAACCTAGTAATGCTTGTATTCCTGCTGCCATTTTAGTTTGCCTCTTATTTAAACTTACATATATATAAAAACAAAAGTATATACAAAATTGCAAAAGGTATATACTTTTGTTACATTTCGTAATAAACACTCACTTGTAAAGGCTTCGTCATAAGAAAATATGTAAATAATCTAGCTTTTACCTTCTACCCTCGCCCCTTGCGGGAGAGGATGACTTTCAATGCGAGCGGAAGCCCGCGAGCGTTAGAAAGTCGGGTGAGGGGTGTTGCAATATACATGCATGTTTAATTCTCATCAAAAAAAATCTTCTAAACTGTTACTAAAGCTTTTAAACGTTAAAATAGTAATGTGTCTATGTAATTATTTTTTGCTTATAATAAAATGGGTATGAGGTGAGGTTTATGAAAAAACTTTTTTTGTTAATATTTTGCTTATTTTTAAGTTTTCAAAGTGTTAGGGCTGATTTTGCCCAACATTATGAATTGGGTCAGCAGTATTTGTCGCAATATCAATATTCGGGGGCAATATCAGAGTTCAGAAATGCGCTGAGAATAAATTATTTGGACAATTCGGCAAGAGTCGGGCTTGTAAATTCATATCTTGCACGCGGTACTTACTATGCAAACAATGAAAAAGACTGGAATGCCGCGGCAAACGATTACCGTGCGGCACTTTTTTACCTAAAATATTATGCTTCCCAACAAGATACGGATAATTCAACGGCTGCAATTGCAAATGCCACTGATAATTTAAACACCTGCTTGGCGGCGGCAAAATTTTCCACAATCCCCCAATCGCGCTTTCAAAAGGCAAAAGAATTAAGAGAAAACGGTAATTTTGCCGAGGCGGGATATGAATTTGCCCAAACTTTAACCGACCCTGTTTTAAGAAAAAGTGCGTTGGAGCAGCTTGCAGATATTATGAAAATTCTGGGCAACGACCCAAAAGCTGCCGATTATTACCAAAAGGCCGTTGCTATAGATGATACAAATCCGGGATTAAGGCTTAAGTATGCAAGAGTGCTTGACAGGCTTGGGCAAAACGATGTGGCGGTGCAGGAGTATAATTTTGCGCTTTCAAGATGTAACGATGATCCTGAAATTTTATTCGCGCTTGAAAGGATTTACAGGCAAAAACTTCAGCAAACACCTAACGATGCTGAAGTCATGGCAAATTTGGGAGCAATTTTACAAAAGCAAAATAAATTTGATGAGGCACTCCAGTATTACTCACAATCAGCTCAACTTAATCCTTCAAATGTTACCACAAGAATTAATGTCGGAACGCTTTATCAGCAAAAGAAAAATTATGATGCGGCAATAGCAGCTTATGATACTGTTTTGACTTTATATCCTGACAATAAAGATGCCAATCTTTTCAAAGCCCAGTGTCTGGCTGCAAAAGGAGCAACCCAAGATGCAATAGTCCAATACAAAAGAGTTTTGAGCATGGATCCTACCAATCAGGATATAAAAAATCAAATAGTAGAACTCTTAAAAACCACAATGACGCCTGCCGAGATGCTTGCTTATCTGCAAAAGGATTTGATGACCGACAGCGGGGCTCTTGATACAATGTATTCTTATGCGATTGAACTTCACAAACAAAAAAAATACGACGATGCGGTTTTGTTCTATCAGGAAGTTTTAAAATCAAGAGTGAACAATCCTGAAATTTATGTAAACCTTGCTATTTGCTATAGGCAAAAAAATGATTTGAATAACGCTTTACAGGTTTTGCAAAATGCAAAAAACAGATTTCCAACCAACAAACAAATAATCGACAATATAGCTTCGCTTCAGGAAGAAGAAAGTTCCACAAAAATCGAAGAAGCTTATGAATATTATAAAAACAATGATTTTCAAAAAGCACTTGCGGCATACAGCGCAATTCAGCCGGCGACTTTTGACTCTTTAAGCGGAATTGCAATTTGCTATAAATCCTTAAACAATAATGATAAAGCAATCGAATATTACAAAAAGGCTTTTGATTTGGCACCTGCAAATTCAGATGTTGCTTATTATATCGGGGTTTTGTATTCGGAAAAAGAAGATTGGGCAACTGCAAAACTTTATCTTAAAAAAGCACTTTCCATAAACAAAGACAATACCAAGGCTCAGGACTTATATCAATCGGTTGTAGAGCAGGCAAATATCAAATTAATGGATACAGCAATAGGTTATTACGAAAAAGCTGATTATGTAAACGCCCTTAGGCTTATTAATCAAATTTTAACAGATGATGCCAAAAATGCTTATGCATACTATTACAGAGGCTTAATCAGCGATGAGCAGAAAAAATATGCCATAGCACTTGCCGATTATAAAAGGGCAATTCAATACAGTTCGGAATTAACGGTTGTGTATTATTTAATGGCACTTGATTACGATGCTTTAATGCAGTATAAAAACGCGCTTTTGAATTATAAAAAATATGTTTCGCTGACGCCCGAGCAAAACGAATACAAAAATTACTCACAGGCCAGAATAAAAGAATTAAAACAGTATGAATGAGATAAAAATCGGTAATTTAACTTTAAAAAGTCAGTTTTCGCTAGCACCCATGGCGGGGATAACCGATTATGTCCTGCGCAATCTTATCAGAAAATATTCAAAAAATTCTCTTTTGACAACGGAGATGATAAGTTCGGAAGCACTTATTCAAATTCAAGAGGCAGATATTTTAAAAAAGGATGAAAATCATTCTCCTATTGCCTATCAGCTTAGCGGGCACAAGCCTGAATTAATGGCAAAAGCGGCAAAAATTCTTGAAAAATATGCCGATATTATCGATATAAATATGGGCTGTCCGGTAAACAAAGTGGTTAAAGGGCAAGACGGATGTGCTTTGATGAGAAATCCCAAACTTGCTGCAGATATTGTCAAAGAAGTTAAGTCTGCGATAAATAAGCCTTTGAGTGTAAAATTTCGACTGGGATATACACTTGATGAGATTAATTTTGTTGACTTCGGGGTAAAAATGCAAGCTGCGGGTGCTGATTTTATTACAATTCATGCCAGAACCCGAAGCCAAATGTATTCGGGCAAAGCCGATTGGACAAAAATCAAAGAACTTAAGCAAAGTGTCGATATTCCCGTTTTTGCAAACGGGGATGTAAATTCGATTGAAAGTGCCATTGAGTGTCTTGAAATATCCGGTGCGGACGGAATTGCTTTGGGAAGAGGTGTTTTGGGCGATGTGACTTTGATTTCAAGGATAGAACATTACTTAAATACAGGCAAAAAATTGTCCGAACCTTCTTTGGAAGAAAAAATTCAAGCACTTAAAGAACATTTAAATGGTGAAATAGAGTTTAGAGGCAAAGATGTCGGAATAAAATTTGTCAGGAAGTTTTATCCTTACTACATCAGCGGAATACAAAATGCAGCAAAATATCGCGGGGCATTGGTTGTAGAAGACGATTACAAAAAAATAATAAAAATGCTTGATGAAATTCTTTTGTCCGGCTTATACCCCTACCGCCGGCTATCCCGCAGCCGGTAGGGGTATAGCACTTCTAAGGTCGGATTTGAAAAATTGCAAAAAATTGTCATTTTTTGAATTTTTCTGTATCCTCTATCCCAAAACTCTGTTTATTGTGCTTAAAAATTCGTGAAGTCTTATGGGCTTTACGATAAATTCTTCGCAGCCCAAATCTTTTGCCCTGTTGATTTCATCGGACATTACGCAGGCTGATACGACAATAGTTTTGATTTGGATTTTTTGTTTTAAAATTTCTTTCATAACGTCAAAGCCGGAAAGTTTTGGCATTTGAAGATCGAGCAAAAGCAAATCATATTTTCTGCTTAAAAGCAGTTCTAAAGCCATTTGTCCGTCAGTTGCACAATCAACTTCGTGCCCTTGCGTCAATAAAATATCGTACATGAGTTTTAAATTTAAATCGTTATCTTCTGCAATTAAAATTTTAGCCACAATCACTCCTAACGGGTATTTTAGCCATAAAGGTGCTGCCTTTGTTTATTTCGCTTTTTAGCGAGATTTCACCGCCGTGCATTTCGACAAGTTCTTTTGTAATGGTAAGCCCCAAGCCTGTAGAGCTTTCTTTTTTTGTGTAAGAACTTTCAAGTTGAACAAATTTTGCAAAAATTTTGCCGTGGAATTTTTCTTCAATTCCTATCCCGTTGTCTTCAACTTTTAAGATAAGTTCTTTAGATGTCAAATCCACATATATTCTAACTTTACCCCCTTCATTAGAAAATTTAATGGCATTGCTGAGCAGGTTGTATAAAATTTGGCTTATCTTTTGAAAGTCTGCAAAAAATTCACCATCATTTTTAATTGTTTTTTCAATTATTATTTTTTTCTTATCCGCAAGCGGTCTTATGACATTTACAACTTCATTAACCGCCATTGAAATCATAAATTTTGTTCGGTTAAGACTCATTGCATGTGCTTCAATCTTTGAGATATCAAGAATTTCGTTAATCATTCCTAAAAGGTGAAGCCCTGAGACGTGAATATCTTTGATATATTCTTCCTGTTTTTCGTTCAAGTCGCCGAAAAGCTTTGCACCAAGCACTTCAGAAAAGCCTATAATAGCGTTAAGCGGGGTTCTGAGTTCATGAGATATGTTTGCAAGAAATTCGTTTTTAATTTTGTCTGCTTCAAGAATTTTTAAATTTTGTTCTTTTATCGTTTTATAAGCCCTGTCCGTTTGAATTATACCGTCTTTCAGTGCTTTTAGCTGCATTTTAAAAACATTTGAAAGCTCCAAATCTTTAATCATATAAGAAATCACGGCAGAAACGCTTTCTGTAATTTCCACATCTTGTGTCGAATAAAATTTATTTTCTTTCTTGCAAAGCAGTACAAATCCGTAAACGGTATTTCTTATTGCCAGTTTTGAGACAAGAAATGAATTGTAATGAAGAACTTTAAGTGCTGATATCAGGTGCGAATTTTTGTCTGTGATTTGAGATTTTTCGCTAAAAAGTTCTCTTTTAAGCCTGTCGTTTACAAAAAAAGTCTGTTCGGGCTTAAGGATAGAATGCTTGCCGTAAATGTATTTTAACTGAATACTTTCGGGGTTTAAAAAGAAAATGTAGGCATCGTCAAAATTAATAATTCTTTTTATTGCAACAAAAAGTGCCTCTGCACTTGTGTCCATTTGGATTTTGTTGTCAAACAGAGTGGGCAGAAATTTAATGGCGTTCCTGTAAGAATTGTTTTGCATGATTTAAATTATATGCTTTGGTAAACTTTTTGGCAACTATATGAACATTTTTAGATTTATTATGTTTTATGTAAAATATATGTAACAAAAACTTTAAATAGTATCAAAATTTTTTTTTACGGGATTTAAGATAATTGAGAACAGAACAGTGGGGAGAACATGGTAAATTCAATATCACAAACACCGAAGACAACTAAAGCCAGCATTTTTTATATAAATGACATCCATGGTCAAGTTACAAAAATGGAGAGGATAAAAACTGCTTCAGACCAGTTCGATTCATTTACGCCTCAGTCTAAAACGGACAAGCTGAAATTATCTTCAGGGGATACCATGTTGGGCTCAGGGGTTAAAGAAAATAAAGCAATTGCAGAGTTTTTGAAAGTAATAGGTATAACTGCAACCGCTGTGGGCAATCACGAGTGTGATATTCCTCCTGAAATGCTTATTGAGTTAACAAAAAATCATAATTATAAGCTGCTTGGATTAAATGCCAATATTGTTGATAATAACCCTTGGAACGGTAAAATTTTGAAATCTTGTATTCAAGAAATTAACGGAAACAAGTATGGCATTATGGGTATTATGCCAAGCGATATATTTTTAAGAATAAAAAATCAGGAAAATTTTGCCGGAATAACCGTAGATGAGTGGGATCAAACCATAAAAGAAGTTCAACAAGAAATAGACAATCTTAAGCAACAAGGCATAAATAAAATAATTTTGCTCTCGCATGGCGGTTATGAATTAGAAAAACGAATCGCTAAGGAAACTTCAGGAATTGATGTAATTATCGGCGGGCATTCGCATGATTTGTTAAAAGGCGTTGAAGAAGGTAAAAATCTTTTATATTCAAATAAAACAGGTGAACCTGTTGTTATTACACAAGCAGGAAAAGACGGGAATAATTTCGGAATACTTAATTTGGAATTTAATGAAAACGGAGTTATAACACAAGTCCAAAATAATGTTCAAGAAACGAAAAGTTTTGCAAAAAATGCACCTATGCAATACTTTTTTGACACAATTATAGGAAAATCCGAAAAAGTAGGTTTTATATCAAAAGCTTATGATAAAGAATTAAACAGGCTTGCAGAAGAAAATCCTAACGCAAGTTTTCTTGCAGACGCTATAAAAAGCGAACTTAAAACGGATATTGCCTTGATTAACGCTTCAAACATGAGAGGCGAATTTGTTGTCGGAGATGTTTACACACGGGATATAACCAGTCTTACCCCATTTAAGGATAAAATGACAATAGTTGAGCTTACAGAAAAGGAAATTGTAGATGCATTAAAATTCGGGGCAAAGTCTTTAACCAAGCCTGATTTCAAGCCCGGAATCATGCAAGTCGCAGGTATAAGGTATAAAATAAATAAATCCGGCGAATTACTTGAAGCAAAAATAATAGACAGGTACAATAAAGAAACAATAGTGGATATAAATAACCCGAGTACAGATAAAAAATATACCGTAGGTATGCACGACTTTTTAACAAGAGGCGGTGACGGATATTCGATGTTGGATAAAAGGAATTCGGCTTTAGCCAGATTTGATTTCGATAAGGATAAGTGCGCAATCGATTATATTAAAAAGGCCGCATCTCCTATTGAAATTCAACTTGACGGCAGAATTCAGATTGTTGATTAAATTTTTATAAGAAAGAGCGGAGGGAAAATTTTTAATTTTCCCTCCGCTCTTTCTTTGACTTTTATATTAAAATCCTTAAAACAAAAACACAATCATACATTTAGATGTGTAAAAAAAAGGTGCAATGGGACATAATTAATGTGTGAAAGTGTAATTATATCATGCCTTTTGTCTATAGATTACAAAAAATACTCGATTTCAGAATCCGAAAAAAGGAAGAACAGCTTCTTGCTGTACAGAAGGCGCAAAGAGTACTTGCAATAGCAGAAGAAAATATCAGGAGAAACGATGCCGAAATAGAAGAAATAAAAGTGAACCAGAGAAAAGCAGACGCCCTTTTGATGGAGGCTTTTGACAAATACCTCAAGCACTTATGGGAAAAGGCACAAATGCTTGAACAAATAAGACAGGACAAAGAACAAAAACTCAGAGAAGAAATAGAACTTCTGGTTGAATGCGAAAAAGCGGTTAAAGTTCTTGAAAAGCATAAAGAAAGAGCCAAAGAAGCTTATCTGGACGAGCAAAAGAAAGCAGAATTAAAACAATTATCTGAAGTCGGCGTTCAAAGACACTTTCAGCAGAAAAAGCAAAAAGACGAAGAAGAAGAAAAAGAACTTTTAAGACAAATAGAGCAGATAGAAAGAGAAACTTTAAATGAATATTGATACTCCGAAAATCAAAAAAGAGAACAAGATTAATCCCAATAATATTTCAATGCAAAGCATAAATTTTTTGCCTCACATTGAAACTTCGTCTTTCAAAAATGAAATAAATGCGATTTCTGAAATAAAAAATGATAAAAAAAATGTTGAATTAAAGGCGGAAGAAAGAATTAACCAGTTTATAAATCAAGCCGTTGACGAATCTATAAAAACTGTTAATAAAAACTTTTCTATGCCTGTTGTAGCTCAAAATGAGGCTTTAAAATGCCCTTCGCCTCTAAATGTTGTTCAAAATTCAAAAATTGAAACAGCAAAACCTGTCCAAACAAAAGCTGAAGTAAAGCCTGAAATGCTAAAGCCTGTCGAAACAAAACCTCTTGTCGATACCGTAAAAGAGATTTTGCCTCAAGGCGTTGAGCCAAAAAATGAAATAAAATTTGAACAAAAAGTTGAACCGGAAACCGAACCAAAAAACAAAATAAAAAGTGAAATGAAAAGTTTTGATTTTGAAGTGATTACGCCTGTTAAAATAAAACCTGAAATGCAAACTGAAACCAAGTCTGTTGTTGACAATCAAATCAAGCCGGTTGTTAAGGCGGTTGTTAAGCAAGAAGAAAAACAAGTTATTAATAAAATTGAAGAAAAACAAACCGCAGGAATAGTTAAAGATATTATGCCTGACTTTGTTAAAACCGATGAGGCAAAACCTGTTGAGAAAAAAGTTGAAGCAAAAATTGAAACAAAAATTGAAACAGCAAAACCTGTCCAGATAAAAGCTGAAGTAAAGCCTGAAATGCTAAAGCCTGTCGAAACAAAACCTCTTGTC
>DAOQAU010000014.1:0-2028 GCA_035354275.1 Candidatus Gastranaerophilaceae bacterium | reverse complement strand
TAAATCTTAAAATGAAAAATGAACAAAAGAAAGATTTTAAAACTGAAGGCGAACCCAAAGAAATAATTTCTCAAAATATACAATCAAATACAGTTTTAAAGGCTAACAACAAGCAAGAAATTACAGTTGAGGTTCAAACGCAAGTAAAATTCAATCCGGAGATTAAATCTGCTAAAAAATTGATAAAAAAAGATGAAGCTTTAAATATAAAAAAGGAAACTTTTGTAAAGACAATTAATGAGGTTGCTAAAACAGACAAAGTTGAACGTTTTATAAATGTTAAAAACGAAAGCAAGGATTTTACACATGCAAAAGTAAAAAAAGATTCTAAGGCGAAGCTTGAAGTAGTTGTTGACTACAAAACGGTAAAAATGGAAGTCAATGACGGACTGTTTTTTGTAAATTTATTAAAAAACAATATTGCATATTTTCAGGCAATCGGTAAAGAAGTTCTGATAGAAGCAGATGAAAAAGAAGTGGAACGTTCAATTCAGGTTTCGGCAACACTTATGGATGCTTTACAAAAAGCGGTAAAAACTAACAAGCCTTTTAGGATAGATTTTGATAAAGACATTTCAGTTATTTTAAAAATAGACAAACAAGGGAAAATTTCTGCAGAGTTTATTCCGGGCGATAAAGCAGTTGAAGAATATCTGAAATTAAATCTTCCTATGTTAAAACAGTCTTTTAATCAGCAAAATTTGCCTTATGAAAATTTATCTTACAGAAGGCACAACCAACAACAGCAGCAAAATAACAATAATCAAAAAAATAAGGAGAAAGATAATGAATGATTCATTTATCACAGCACTTAACACCCAAAAAGCCACTACCCAATGGATGGACGTGTTGGCTGAAAACCTTTCAAACGTTTACACTCCGGGCTTTAAAGAAAACAAAGTTTCTTTCAGTACTTTTTTAGGCGGGGTTGTTTCAGACAATTACAACAAAAATTTATCGCAGGGTAAATCTACTCCCGGCACGGCAAATTCAAACTTGTTTTTGGAAGGTCAGGGTTATTTTTTGACAAGAACAGCCGAAGGTCAAAGCATTTATACCAGACACGGTGATTTTACTTTTGACAAAGAAGGTGTGTATAAAAATAAAGACGGATATACCGTGCAGGGTTACATCCTTAATGATAAAGGTGAAATTATGCAAGGGATAAAGTCAGTTGATGCTGACTTATATCAGCAAACCGCGCTAAAAGGCGGTTCGATGAATATTCCGACTACTAATATTAAGCTTTGGATTGATCCTAATAACGGTAAATATCTCGGTAAATACGATGATTATGAAATAAAAGGCGACGGAACTGTTTACGGTAAAGCCGAAGGCGGCAAAAGAACGGTGCCTTTGTATAGAATCGCTACAATGAATTTTCATAATCCTCAGGGGCTTTACGAAATAAAACAAGGTCAATACGTTGCAACAGAAGAATCGGGTAAACCGGTTATCGGAAGGGGCGAAATTCGTTCGGGGCTTTTAGAGTTATCAAATACCGGCTTTAAGGATAACATAGCTTATTTTCAACAGGCAAAGCTTCAATTGGAATTGTCTAATAAACTAATCCAATCACAAAAGCAGCTTTTGGAAGAAGCTCTTAAGCTGGTAGGTTCATAATTAACAAACACAATGGGACTAATTTCAGGGAGCATTTGCTCCCTTTTTATTGCAAAAAGAAACTCTATAATGAAATTATAGAGTGGGTATTCGATATTTTACTCGAATCGGAAAAAGGATTGATATAAGCATTTATGATGCTTACAATCAAAGGGTTTATCCTGTTAATTAGCCTTCAAAGACTTTAAATATTTTAATAGCATCAGCAATTAATTTTTTTACAGAATCAATATCTGCAGCTAATGCTGTATGTTGCGTCTCCAAATCGTTTTGTTCTAAGTCAAGAATAGTTTCTTGGCTATTAAGTTTAGCTTTTTCTTCTTCAAACTTTCTATCGGCTTTTTCATGCAATTCTTCGGTGGCATCTTCATCTTCTTCTTCAACTTCTTCGCCTTGTCCTTGCAA
>DAOQAU010000013.1:5234-32411 GCA_035354275.1 Candidatus Gastranaerophilaceae bacterium | reverse complement strand
TGCAATATAATAATAAGCAACCGCATTTGACGGATCTTTCTTGACAATTGTCTGCATATCTTGCAGGCAACCCGTATAATTGCCGACTTTATATTTTTTTATTGCAGCCGCAACAGGCGATACTTTTTTGTATTTTGTTGCCGAAAACGCACGCATATCAACACAAAATACCGCCGATAATATTAAAACAGATATTAATAATTTCTTTTTCATTGACTTGCTTCCCTTTAACCTATTTTAATCATTTTTTTGAATAAATCAACTCATCTGTATTTAATTATAAATCATTTTGCCGCTAATCCTCTGCACTAAACAGATGATTTTTGAGAGGAAATTGATAAAAAGGGGCGAAAATTTTTTCAAAAATTTTCGCCCCTTAAAATTACTTTTTACCTATACAAAAATACTCAATTCCTCTTGCTTTAAGACGCTTTTTGTCGTACTGATTTCTACCGTCAAAAATCAAAGGTGTTTTAAGCAGTTCTTTAACTTTATCAAAATCGGGTCTTCTAAATTCATTCCACTCTGTCAATAGAAGCATACAATCTGCATTTTTAAGAGCTTCGTAAGCATTTTTTGCATAAGAAATTTTGTTGCCGAAATATTCTTTTGCGGTTTCCATTGCTTTAGGATCAAAAGCAACAATTTTTGCACCTTTTTCAAGTAAAAAGTTTATTATTGTAACGGCAGGTGCTTCTCTCATATCGTTTGTTTTGGGCTTAAAAGCAAGCCCCCAAATGCCAAAAGTTTTGCCTTTAAGGTTTTCGCCCATACGTTTTACGATTTTGTTTATAAAGACTGTTCTTTGCTCTTTGTTAATATCATCGGCTGCTTTTAAAAGTTTGTAGTCGCAATTAAAATCTTTTGCTGTTTTAATCATTGCCTTTACATCTTTAGGGAAACAGCTTCCACCATAGCCCAAGCCCGGAAATAAAAATCTTGAACCGATTCTGCTGTCAGAACACATACCTATTCTTACCATTTCAGAGTCCGCGCCGACTTTTTCACAGATGTTTGCAATTTGGTTTGCAAAAGAAATTTTAACCGCAAGAAAAGAATTTGCCGCGTATTTTGTCATTTCCGCCGATTTAACATCCATCATAATAACGGGGTTTCCTGTTCTCAAAAATGGAGAATACAAATCCTGCATAATTTCGGCTGCTCTTTTTGAGTTTGCGCCAATTACAACTCTATCAGGCTTTAAAAAATCATCAACCGCCGCACCCTGTTTCAAAAATTCAGGGTTAGAAACAACGTCAAACTCGTGTTGCGTTTGATTTCTTATAATTTCTGTGACTTTTTCCGCCGTACCAACAGGAACAGTTGATTTGTCAACAATAACTTTATATTCGTTCATTGCTTTCCCGATTTCTTCTGCTACTTTGTAAACAGCTGATAAATCAGCAGAACCATCATCCCCCTGAGGGGTTCCAACCGCAATAAAACATACCAAAGATTTTTTAACCGCATCTGCTAATTTGTCGCTAAAAACCAAACGGCCCTCGCTTACATTTACTTTTATTAATTCTTCCAATCCGGGTTCATAAATCGGTACTATTCCTTTTCTAAGTTGAGAAAGCTTTTTTGTGTCTTTATCGACACAAATTACATCATTTCCCATTTCCGCAAGACAAGTTCCTGCAACCAAACCTACATAGCCCGTTCCTATTACACAAATTTTCATCACTTTCTCCTGCTAAATCTTTTTACTGAAATACTCTATTGTTTTGGCAATACCGACTTTAATATCTGTTGTCGGTTGCCAGCCTAATTCTCTTTTTGCAACGGTTAAATCCGGTTTTCTTTGCATCGGATCGTCACTTGGCAAAGGTTTATGAATAATTTTTGACTTTGTTTCAGTCATTTCAATAATCATTTTTGCAAAATCCAAAATCGTTCTTTCGCTCGGATTACCTAAATTTACAGGTCCGATAAAGCCCTGTGAATTGTTCATCATTTTAATTATTCCATCAACCAAATCATCAACGTAACAGAAAGAACGTGTTTGATTTCCGTCGCCGTAAACGGTTATATCTTCACCTTTTAGTGCCTGAATTATGAAATTAGAAACTACCCTGCCGTCATTTGGATCCATATTCGGTCCGTACGTGTTAAAAATCCTTATAATTCTTATATCAACACCGTATTGGCGGTGATAGTCCATCATAAAAGTTTCCGCGCAACGTTTTCCTTCGTCATAACAGCTTCTGATGCCGATAGGATTAACATTTCCCCAATAACTTTCTGTCTGCGGATGAACTTTAGGATCGCCGTAAACTTCACTTGTAGATGCCTGCAAAATCTTTGCTTTATTGCGTTTTGCAAGTTCAAGCATATTTAAAATGCCGATTACGGATGTTTTGTTTGTCTTAATCGGGTCGTACTGATAATGAGGCGGGCTTGCAGGACATGCCATATTATAAATTTCGTCAACATCTGCATTGTATTCTTCTGTTATATCGTGTTCGACAAGTTTAAAATTAGAGTTATTAAGCAATTCCTTAACATTATCCTTTGAACCTGTAAAAAAATTATCTAGGCAGATTACATAATTGCCTTCGTTAAGCAACCTTTTGCACAAATGGCTTCCTATAAAACCCGCACCGCCTGTAACAAGAATTTTTTTCATTTGCTATAGATTCCCTCTTTCTTTTAACTTCTCTTTATCCCTCATCCACCGAGTGAATAAAAAAGTCTAAAATATATTTACCCCTTAACATTTTAACATGAAAAAATTTTTATGTTATATTATTGCTTGCATATTCAGAGAGTTTTATGAAAAAGAAAATTAAAAATCTTGTCGTTGGTTCAGGGCTTTCGGGTGCTATTATTGCAGAAAGAATAGCCTCAATTTTAGGCGAAGAGGTTTTGGTAATTGACCGCAGAAACCATCTCGGCGGAAACTGCTTTGATTACTTTGACAATAACAAAATTTGCATACACAAATACGGTCCTCATATTTTCCACACAGAAATCGAACAGGTTTGGCAATATTTAAACAACTTCACAAAGTTCAATAACTTTGAGTTTAAACCTCAGGTAATTATTGACGGCAAACCTTGCACCCTGCCTTTTAATTTAAATACTCTGCATCAGGTTTTTGAAAAATCTAAAGCAGATTTCCTTGAAAAAAAACTCGTTCAAAAATATGGAAAAAATGGCAAAATTTCTATTCTTGAATTAAAAAACGAAGGAGATAAAGATTTAAAGGAATTGTCGGAATTTGTCTATAAAAAAGTTTTTGAAGGCTATACCGTTAAGCAGTGGGGCTTAAAACCGGAAAAAATTGACCATTCCGTAACTGCAA
The DNA here is from genome assembly GCA_035354275.1 of Candidatus Gastranaerophilaceae bacterium. Lineage (GTDB taxonomy): Bacteria > Cyanobacteriota > Vampirovibrionia > Gastranaerophilales > Gastranaerophilaceae > DAOQAU01. Next base: position 29,104 of record DAOQAU010000013.1, on the reverse strand, counting down.
GAGTACCTGTCATGATAAGCTGTGATGACAGATATTTTCAGGATAAATATCAGGGGATTCCCGAAAACGGCTATACAAAAATGATTGAAAATATTCTAAATCATCCTAAAATCGAAATTCGCCTTAATGTTGATTTCCATCAGTCAGATTTTGAATATGAAAAATTATTTTTTACCGGAGCAATCGATGAATTTTTTGGATACAAATTCGGGAAACTGCCTTATCGAAGCCTTCATTTTGATATTGAAGAAAAAAATACCGAATACTTTCAAAACGCAGCTATGGTGAATTATCCTTGCGACTTTGATTTTACAAGAATCACCGAACATAAATATTTTTTAGGCACAAAATCGCCAAAAACCGTTGTCTCCTACGAGTACCCGCAGGAATTTGAATTGGGAAAAAACGAACGTTATTACCCGATTTCTAATCCCGAAAACCAAGCTTTATACGAAAAATATTTACAGGAAGCAAAAAAACTTAAAAATGTTTACTTTTTGGGGCGTTTGGGCGATTATAAGTATTACAATATGGATTTAACGGTTGAACGTGCATTAAATTTATTTAAGGGGGTAAAATGAAGACTGTTTTAATCGCAGGCGGAGCAGGATACATCGGTTCACATACGGTAAAATATATGCTTAATAAGGGCTATGAAGTTGTCGTGCTTGACAATTTGGTTTACGGTCACAAAGAAGCAGTTTTGACCAAAAATTTCGAGCCGGTTGATTTGGCAGATAAAAAAGCCCTTGATGCGGTTTTTAAAAAGTACAAAATTGATGCGGTAATCCACTTTGCAGCATACGCTTACGTGGGAGAAAGCGTCACCGAACCCAAAAAATATTACCAAAATAACGTTGTAAATACCTTGAATCTTCTTGACGCAATGATTGAAAACGGGGTTAAGAACATTGTTTTTTCAAGCACCTGCGCCACTTACGGAAATCCTCAATACACTCCGATAGACGAAAAACATCCGCAAAATCCGATTAACCCTTACGGAAAAACAAAATTAATGATAGAACAGATAATGCAAGATTACGACAGAGCATACGGGCTTAAATACATTGCTCTTCGCTACTTTAACGCCGCAGGCTGTGATGCACAAGGAGAATTGGGAGAAGACCACAACCCTGAAACGCATTTAATTCCGCTTGTTTTAAAGGCGATTAAAGGTGAAATCCCAAAAATTACAGTCTTTGGAACGGATTACGACACCCCCGACGGCACTTGCATAAGAGATTATATCCATATTGAAGACCTTGCCGATGCCCACTTTCTTGCAGTCGAAAAGCTTTTTAAAGGCGGCAAAAGCGACTGCATTAACCTTGGCACAGGCATAGGAACTTCTGTCAAAGAAATTATTGAAGTTGCGAAAAGAGTGACAGGGAAAGACGTCCCGCTTGTTTACGGACAAAGACGCGAAGGCGATCCGCCAAAGCTTTTTGCATCAAACGAAAAAGCAAAAAAAGAACTCGGTTGGAAACCCAAGTATTTGAATGTTGATAACATTATTGAAACCGCATGGCTCTGGGAACAAAACCCGAAATGGTAATTTTAAAGCTTTTTATGATATAATTTGGATATAAGAAGAATAAGGATAAAGTTTATTTTGATGGTTATCAGGTGGAAATGTTTTTTAGGTATTCCTTGTATAAAAATTAAAGAATACCCTGAATATGAAAAATATTATTTTTTCAAGTTGTTTTTATTCAAAAAAAGAAAAAGCAAGCAAAGGATGTTATTTGAAAAAGTAACCGAAATGAGCCAATGTTTAAATAATTTTTCAACACAATTAACACATCAGCAAGACCGCCTAAAAGGTGTTGAATGGTATTTTAAAAATTTTGAATCAAAAATAAATTTGCTTGATATAAAAACAAACAATATAAATGACAAATTGAAAATTGTTAATGAAAAAATAGATGTTATAAAAGAAAAAGTATTGTACAGCAATGAAAAACTAAACAGCGTTAATCAAAAACTAATTTTTAACACTGAAAAAAATATTAATATTCAAAACAGACTTGAAAACATCGAAAAAAGATTACGAAATAAGGAGATGCCCATATCTACCCAAAATCATGAAAGATTTTGGCTTGAAAAATTTTACAATGAAATGCAAAATTTTGACACAAAGGAAGCCTATCAGAATTTAATTAAAAATCTTGATGAAGAAAGCATTACAACCGTAAATAAAATTTTGGGTCGCATGAAAAAACTTTTGGAAAGCGAAGCTGAATTTCTGGAAATTTTCGATAAAGATGAAATTTATGCAATAAACAAACAAAGAAAAGACCTCCATTTTAATATAATAAAATTAAATGAAGATTGCTTTGCTTATAAAAAATATTTTTTGCCTAAAAAAGATTTTGAATCTTGTGTTTTTTATGACAAACACGAATTGGATAAAATCAAAAATCTTTCAAAAGTTAAAAACAAAAACATTATTGATGCAGGAGGATTTATCGGTGATTCTGCGTTAATTTTAAGTGAATATACCGATAAAAATGTCTATTCCTTTGAGCCTATTAAAGAAAACTATCAATATTTGCTTAAAACAATAGAACTAAATAAATTAAAGAACGTAATGCCTTATAATTTGGGATTAGGTTCAAAATCAGACAAAATTGAAATATTCTCGGATGAGGCAAGAAGCAGTGTAAATATTAACCGATTAGAAACAGAAAAAAAAGAAACGGTCAAAATAATAACGCTTGATGACTTTGTAAATGAAAATAAGCTTGACATTGGCTTGATTAAAGTTGATATTGAAGGCTATGAACAAGAATTTTTAAAAGGGGCGCAAAATACTATAAAAAAGCAAAAACCAACTTTGCTTTTAAGTATTTATCATTGCGCAAATGATTTCTTTTTCATTAAATCCATGATTGAAAGTTGGGATTTAGGGTATAAATTTAAGATAATAAAACCTATAAATGCTCAAATTATTTTAGAAACAGTCTTAATTGCAGAAGTTACAGATTAAAGAGGTAAAAATGAAAATAATAGGAATAATTCCGGCAAGATACCAATCAAGCAGATTTCAAGGCAAACCTCTTGCCGATATATGCGGAAAACCTATGATTTGGTGGGTTTATCAACAAGCGACAAAAGTTAAAGAATTACAAGAAGTTTATGTTGCAACGGATAATAAAAAAATTGAAGAAGTATGCAAAAAATATAAAATGAATGTAATAATGACTTCATCAAAGCATAAAACAGGAACTGACAGGATTTGTGAAGTTGCTCAAAAAATTAAAGCGGACCTTTATTTAAACATACAAGGCGATGAACCTTTAATTGAGCCTGAAACCATACAAAAAGCTATTGAACCTTTTTGCAAAAATCCAAAATTACAAATTTCAAACCTAATGACAAAAATTAATGACCCTGTGGATATTGCTAATTTTACAATCCCTAAAGTGTTAGTAAACAACGAAAATATAGGAATATATTTAACAAGAGCGGCAGCACCGTATCCTAAAGGTAAAATTGATTTCAACTACTATAAACAGGTTTGCGTTTACGGATTTAAGCCAAAAGCTTTGGAATTTTTTGCTAAAACAAAACGAGGCAACCTTGAAGAAATTGAAGATATAGAAATTTTAAGATTTATAGAAAACGGATACCAAGTCCGATTTGTTGAAGTTGTTTCAGATACAATTGCGGTTGACACACCAAACGATTTAAAAAAAGTTATCGATTTTATTAAGAAAAAGGCTTAGACTATGAGTAAAATAAGAATTTTAGATTGTACACTGAGAGACGGCGGTTATGTTAATGAATGGGAATTTGGCAAAAACGCAATTCAAGATATAATATCAAAACTTATAAAATCAAAAGTCGATATAATAGAATGCGGGTTTTTAACAGAAAAACAATACGGAAAAGATTTTTCTCTTTTTAATTCAACATCTGCCTTGAAAGAATTTATCAACGGAAATGAAAAAAAAGGATTTTTCGTATTAATGCTTGATATTGGAGATAACGATTTAAATATTGATAAACTCGTTGATTTAAAACCACAAGCAATAAGCGGAATAAGGTTAACTTTTAATCCAAATAATATTGACAAAACAATTAAAATTGCCGAAAAACTTAAAAAAATGGGCTACAAAATATTTTTGCAACCTATGAAAACTCTTAATTACAAAGATGATGAACTTATAAATTTGATAAAAAAAGTAAATCGACTTAAACCTTATGCTTTTTATATAGTAGATTCATTTGGCGCTATGTATAAAAACGATTTGTTAAGGTTGTTTTATCTAGTTGAAAACAATTTACACGAAGAAATTAAGATAGGGTTTCATTCGCACAACAATCTGCAGCTTTCATTTTCGCTTGCACAATCATTAATGAACTTAAAAACAAAAAGAGATATAATAATTGATTCTTCAGTATTTGGAATGGGCAGAGGTGCAGGAAACCTTGCCACTGAACTTATTACAAGATATATAAATGATAATATTCAAAATAAATACGAAATCACTCCGCTTTTAAATATTTATGATGAATATTTATCTTCAATTTTTGCCAAAACACCCTGGGGATATTCTCTGCCTCACTTTTTGAGTGCGGCCCACAATTGTCATCCTAATTACTCAACTTATCTTTTAAACAAACAAACTATTTCAGTTGAAACAATCAACATATTGCTTAAAGAACTTTCCGAAAAAGACAAAAGTGTGTATAACAAAGACTTAATCGAAAATATTTATTTAAAATATCAAAAACACAAAATTGATGACAAAAAGACAAGAAAATATCTGAGCGATAACTTTAAAGGCAAAGAAATACTTGTTTTGGCACCGGGTGAAACAATATCAAGTGAGAGCAGTAAAATTCAAAAATTCATTGAAAAAGAAAAACCGATTGTCATAAGCGTTAATTTTTCACATAATTTATGTGACTATGTATTTATAAGCAACGTTCAAAGATTTAACAAGCTTAAAAATAGTAACCAACTTCAAGAACCGGTTATAATTACTTCAAACATTGCCCAAAAAACAAAAGAAAATACATATATACTCAATTACGAAAAGCTGATTTTAGATGATTATCGTGTAAGTGACAACGCAGGGTTAATGCTGATTAATTTTCTTATTGACGTTGGAGTTAAAAACATTACCTTAGGTGGATTTGACGGATTTAACATAAATCGTGAAAAAAATTACTTTGATAAAAAATTGATAAGCAACATTGAAAGCGAAGAACTAATCAAGAAAACCGCTTCTGTTAAAGAATTTTTGGATAAATTTTCTAAGACGGTTCGCCTTGAATATTTAACGACTTCGCTGTATGCTGAAAGTAATAAAATATAGTTACGGAGTTTGATAAAGAATGAAGAGAGAAACAAAGAAAACCCTTTTTAAAAAATTGCAAACATTATTTTATAACCTTTTCTACGTCAAAGACCACGGCGACTATGAAACATTTCATGCGTTCAGAATAAGAATATTCAAAAAGAAAAAAAGCCAAATAAGAAAAATTTATGATTTACTCAACTGGCAAAAGGATAGAATTAACTTGCTTGAAGATGCAAATAAAAGACAAGAAGCCAAATTAAATCAAATTGCATATCAGCAAAGGATTCTTATTAAAGAACCTTATCGTTGCGTAAACACGTTGTTACTACATCAAAAAACATTTCCTAAATATAAAAATATTCATCAAGGCAAAAGCGTTGTAATACTGGCATGCGGTCCGACTTTAAATGATTATAAACCAATGGAAAATGTTGTACATATAGGAGTTAATATTTCATTTTTGAATGAAAAAGTTCCTTTAGATTTCTTATTCTGTCAAGACTTTTTTCAAATTCAAGATTATCAGCAAGAAATCATTGACTATAAAGGAAATAATTGCAAAAAATTTTTCGGGCTGGCAAGTCATAAAATAAAAAGGAACAATATTCCTGAATGTTTAGTTACCAAAGCAAACGCTGAAAGGTTTCAAATTTATCCTATAGAGCAGCCGCCCTATTTTACTTTAAACATAGATAGTGAAGCCTTTGGGTGCCAACACTCAATAGTTTTTCATGCAATGCAATTTGCGCTTTGGACTAATCCTGCAAAAATTTATCTTGTGGGCTGTGATTGTTCAAATAAAGGTTATTACAACGGGGGACAACAACCTTATGTGCCACCGACCACAGAAAATGGTGTAGTAATGCAATTTGCAAACGGATGGCAGGCAATGAAAGAATTTGCAAACTTATACTATCCTGAAACAGAGATTATATCAATTAATCCTGTCGGCTTAAAAGGTTTATTTCAAGATATTTATATGTAAATTTTATAAAAAGGTTATAAATGAAAGAAAAAGTTAAAATATTGCTATCGTATCACAAGCCTTCAGTACTAATTAAAGATGAAGTCTTAACACCCATACATGTCGGAAGATCTATTTCGAATGAAGCATCCAAAGACGGAGCGGTAAATTCCGAAGACCAAAAATGGCTTTATGAAAATTTGATTGGCGATGATACCGGCGATAATATATCTCATTTAAACAGAAAATTTTGTGAACTAACCGCTATATATTGGGCTTGGAAAAATCAGGATAAAATTGATAACCCCAATTACATAGGATTTATGCATTATAGAAGACATCTTTCTTTTAATCCTAAAAAAAACTTTAAATACAGTGAATTTGGTTGGATAGATGAAGACATTATTGACTCTAAATATATGTTAAAACACAATTTAACCCCCGATAAAATAAAAAAAATTGTTTCGTCTAATGATTGCGTAATTGCAAAATTTGAAAAAAGAAATCCTTATCAATATTACCAAAGGTGTATTGATAATCGACACATTAAAGACTATGATACCGCTATTAGAATATTAAAAGAAAAATACCCCGAATTAACTGTCTATGCTGATAAATATAATTCCGGCAAAAAATCTTTTCATTACAATTTGTTTGTAATGAAAAAAAATATTTTCAATGAATATTGCAAGGTTTTATTTGATATTTTGTTTGAGCTAGATAAACAGATAGATTATGAAAATTACAGTTCAATGGAAATTCGCGCAATAGGTTATATAGCAGAGTGGATAACAGGAATTTACTTGCAATACTTAATCCAAAAACAAAAAATTAAACTTCTTGAACTGCCTGTGATATTGGTTAACAACACAGATTTACCAAAAACGCTTAATCCTGCATTTAACAATAAGAACATTCCGATAGTTTTTTCCTTAAATGACAGTATTATTCCGCATCTTGCAATAACAATAAAATCCATTACCAAAAATTCAGCTCCCGATTACAATTATGATATTGTTATTTTGTATAATAGTGTTAATGATATTACTGACCTAAATAAAAATAGAATAAATTCTTTAATAAAAGAGTACAAAAATATTTCAATAAGATATTTTGATACGGAATTTTTGTTTCAAAAATATAATCCCAAAACAGTCTATACATTTGGAGGTATTAATGTAGGGACTTGTACAAAATTTTTTATCCCGATTATTTTTAACAATTACGATAAAGTTTTATGTCTTAATTCAGATATAATGGTTTTTAACAATATTGTTGATTTATATAATGCGGATTTAGAAAATAACTTAATAGGGGCGTCATACGATATGTCTTTTTTGAGCAACAAAAATAGATTATCTGAATATTGCGCTGAGGTTTTAGGTATCAAATCGGTTTCTAATTATTTCAATAACAGAGTATTACTTTTTAATATAAAAAAATGTATTGAGACTGATTTTTCAAGCGAATGTATAAAACAAGCAAAGAAAATAGTTCAATTAAATAACTTTGAACAAAATGTCTTAAATATTGTTTGCGAAGATAAAGTTCAATATATTGATTTGGAATGGAATGTTCAATATTTAGTGAATGATTATAATAAAAAACTTCCCGTAAAATGTTCGGAAAAATATGATAAATGTTTAAAGATACCTAAAATAATAAATTACATGAACGAACAAAAGCCGTGGATAAACCCTGAAATTGATTTTGCAGATATTTGGTGGGAATATGCCAAAATGACGCCTTTTTACGAACAAATAATTTATAGGAATACTCAAGACTACTGCAATTTTAAATTCAACAATCTTAATATGAGACTGTCTAACTTGGAAAATATTCACAAACCTTTCTTTTTAACAAGCTGGATAATTACATTTAAAAACAATATTCATGAACGTTTTTCAAATTTTATTAATATTTTTATCAACATCAACAACAAATACAAAAAGAAAATTAAAAGTAAAATAGGAAGAAGAATATAAGATATGCCTCAAGCTAAGCCACTGATTTCATTTATACTTCCTAATTACAATAACGAACACGTTATTGACTTGTTTTTTGAAAAATTTATTAAAAACAACACCTATGACAATTATGAATTTATTGTAGTAGATGACGGAAGTGAAGATAACGGATTAGAACTTCTTTATAAATGGCAAAATTCGGGCAAAATCAACAATATGAAAGTCATTGCAGAGCCTCACAAGGGAATAATTAACGCCTTAAACAAAGCTCTGGATGCTGTTAAAGGTGAATTTATAATAAGAATGGACGGCGACGCCACAATAGAATCTAAAAGTTTTGTTGAAAAATTTTTGGAATTTTATTACATAAATCCTGAAAAAATAGGGGTTATCACAGGCAGAGTCATGATGGATGATGATGTTTTACACTCTTTGGGAAGAAGTGTTATTTCAGAACAAGGCTTACATGACGTCGGCAAAAAAATTACCAGCAAAATCGGAAAAAGAAAGTGGGATCAAGCAGTTGTAATAAGACAGGATTTACAAAAAATTATGAATATTCCTGCAGAAATCGATACCGCGCTTGGAGTTTGTACTTTCTGCGACACTAAAACCGCAAAAAAAATAGGCAAATTTGATGAAAATTACCCACTTTGGCTTGAAGATGATGATTTTTATTTAACTTTCAGGCTCCATGGCAAAAAATGCTTCTACCTGCCTGATATAAAAATTTGCCACAGAGTTTCTTTAAGAGGAAACCGAAATCCGGATGTTTGGAAGAATAAGAAAAATTTTTTTAAATTAATCAAAAAATTTATCTGGTCTTTTGAAGCGACCAAAAAAGGTAAAATTTTTAAAATCTTGGGGCTTCCGCTAATTCAAATTAAAGGCGGAAGTGAGAACAGAAGTTCAAACTCAACAGTTTGCTTTTTGAATATTCCTATATTTAAATGCAAACCCATTTACAGCTGGAGAGAAAAAATATTACTGCACGATTATACTTACTGGAAGCAAAAATGGGGATTTGACCCGCTAAATCCGGATATGAATTATATAAAAGAAAACTATAAAGAAACACAAATTCTCTGGAATTATGATAAAGAATTAAAAACCGAAGGTGAAGAAATTCTCAAAAAATATTCAAAAACAAGAGAAAAAAGCCACAAAATATTTGAAAACGAAAAAAATATAAAAATACTTCTTTCCTATCACAAACCCTCGGTTTTATTGAAAAATGAAATCTTAACTCCTATACATGTAGGAAGGGCAATAACAAAACAACCGGCAAAAGATGGTGCATTTTGTGAAAATGATTTGAATTGGCTCTTTAAAAACATGATTGGAGATGATACCGGAGAAAATATTTCTGATTTAAACAGACAATTTTGCGAATTGACTGCTCAGTACTGGGCCTGGAAAAATCAAGATAAAATAAATAATCCTGAATATATAGGGTTTATGCACTATCGCAGACATTTTATTTTTAATGAAATGACCGCAAAGAAGAAAAGACCCGAATTTGATTTAGTCATATATAACGCCATAAATGAAAATTATATTAACGAAATAGGAATTGATACCCAAACCATAGAAAACTACATGGGCAATGCTGACGTGATTGCTTATAAACCTCTTCGTTTCAAGAAAAACGTTAAAAAACAGTTTAAGGATTTGACAGGCGAAGACTATGACTTATCCTACAAATTTTTTGATTTGATATTAAATGTCTTATACAAAAAATATCCAAACTATAAAAAATATGCAAAAAAATATTTAAAAGGGTATCATCATTTTTGGTTTAACGCATTTGTAATGAAAAAAGAAATTTTTGATGATTATTGTCAATGGCTTTTTGATATTCTTTTTGAAGCACATAAAAAAATTGATTACCCAAAATTATCTATAAAAGGTCAAAGGGTTTTAGGTTTTCTTGCAGAAAGATTACACGGGATTTATCTTACAAGACTTATTCAAGAAAAAAAATACAGAATAAAATACGCGCCCTTGACTTTTGTTAAACACACAGATTTACAAGAAGAATTAAAACCCGCATTTAATAAAAACAACATAGCAATTTGCCTTTCTTCAGATAATAATTATGTCCCCTATCTTAGCGTTGTAATTAAATCAATTATAGAAAATTCAAGTGCAAAAAATAATTACGATATAATGATTCTGGAAGAAGATGTTACAGCCGAAAATAAAAGTAAAATATGCAATATGACAAATGAATATCCGAATATATCCATTCGTTTTTATAATGTATGTGCTTTTTTCAATGATGCAAAACGCTACTATGTCCATGGGTCTTTTAAATTACCTACTTATTACAGACTTTACGCTGCTTCCATTTTTAAAAATTATTCTAAAATAATTTATCTTGATGTTGATACAACGGTGCTTTCCGATATAGCAGAACTTTATGATACGAATTTAAAAGGCTTTCTTGTAGCTGCCACAAGAGATTTAGGGGTCGTTTCAAGGCACTTGGCAGGTTATATTGATAAAAATTATTTTAAAGAGCAATTAATGCTGAAAAACCCAATTAAAGAATATTTTCAAGCAGGTGTTTTGGTTATAAATATTGATGAGTTCAAAAAACAAAATACGGAAGATAAACTGATTAAATGTGCAACGGCTTCAAGATTCAATTACGTTGATCAAGATGTTTTAAATAAAATTTGTCATGGTCAAGTAAAATATTTACCTATTGAATGGAATATTTTAACAGAAGAATTTGAAAGGATTCAAGACTTTAAATCACTGCCCGAAGAAGATTATAAATATTATAAAACGGGTAAAGAAAACGTTAAGATTATTCACCATGCTTCTCAAATCAAACCTTGGCAGGACAAAACTCTGGACTTAGCCCAATATTGGTGGAAATACGCCGAAAAAACACCTTTTTATAAAGATTTTGTTTCACAAAACCATCATTTTAAAAGCAAAAAAGAAAAAACAAATTTGATAAAAAAAGTTATCAAAAAAATATTTTCCTAATCAGTATGCGGAATTTTCCTGTTCTAGCTACAAATAAGTTTTTGCAAATTCTAAATCGGCTTGAGTTGTGACTTTAATGTTTATGTAATCCCCTTCAATTACATAAACTTCCTTGCCTGAAAATTCCAACATACCTGCATCGTCGGTAAAGTCTTTGCCCTGAAGTTTCTCATGAGCCTCTTTTATAAGTTCGTATTCAAAAGCCTGCGGAGTTTGGGTGTTATACAAAGAGCTTCTGTCAAGAGTTTTTATTATTTTTAAATTCTCATCAACTTGTTTAATTGTATCAATGGTTTTTGTAGCAACAGTTAAAGCCTTTTTCTCTTGCACTTTTCTTATAGCATTTTTTATTATGTCTTTTGTAATCATAGGCCGCGCCCCGTCATGAATTAATACATAATCACAGTTTTGGCACGCTTTTAACCCGTTAAAAACAGATTCCTGACGGGTTTTTCCGCCTTCAATGATTTTTATTTGCTTATACTCTTTAAAAATATTTCTTAATTCATCAATTATTGAAGGATTAGAGCAAATTATTATCTGCGTAATTTCATTTATCCCCATAAATGCATCAACTGTATATTTAATCAATTCTTTGGAATTGATTTTTTGAAGTAATTTGTTGGTTTTACCAAATCTGACTGAGCTTCCGCCTGCTGTTATTATTACAGATATTTTCATTTTAGCCCCCAAAGTGATTGAATGTTTTGTCCAAATCGGATATTTTTTCTATTCTATCCTGAAAATCAATTTCCACAAAATGTGTTTCTTTTTTCTCTTTGACTTCACCGATTATGGTAAAAAGTTTAGAATTAAGTTTTTTTATCTCGTCTTTGCTCACACAGGCTACAAGTTGGTAATCTTCGCCACCATAAAGTATCCAATCTTTGTAATCGGCATTTGCAAGTTTTGCAATATTTTCGATTTCTTTATCATAGGGGATTTTGTTAAAATCGGCATATAAGACGACATTGCTTGCCTGAGCGATTTTAAAAAGCGCATCCATAAGCCCGTCAGAAGTGTCCATCATCGCATAATCGGCAATTTTTGTTGAAATATCTTGCGAAAAATCAGGGCACAATTCGGGTTTTAGATGAGCATCTGTGATTTTATTTTGTTTTTTACCGTTTTCTAACAAACACAAACCAGCCCGGCTTGAGCCGTGAAAGCCTGTTGTGACAATTAAATCACCGACTTTTGCGTTTTTTCTTGATGAAATGTTTCTTCCTTTTGTAAGCCCTATAGCGCAAGCCGAAACAAAAATTTTGTCCGAACCTGTTATGTCTCCGCCTACGATTTCAAAATTAAATTCTTTGCTTAAATCCTCGCATGCCTTATAAAACTCTTCTACAAAGACGGGAGAAATATTTTTTGGCAAAGAAAGCGAAACTGTAAAGTATTTGGGAATTGCGCCTGACGCAAAAATGTCGCTTAAGTTTACTGTTATAGCTTTGTAGCCAAGTAAATAAGGTGTAGTGTACTTTGTTAAAAAGTGAACATCTTCTACAAGCGTGTCTTGAGTTAAGACAATTCCTAAGTCTTTCAGGCAGGCACAGTCATCGCCTATGTGCCCCGATTTTGATAAAGTTTTCTTAATTATGCTTATAAATTCAAGTTCTTTCATAGGTTTATTTTAGCAGAAAAATATTATACTTTTCGGCGATTATTAATGAAATTTAAAGGTAAATAATAATTATGGAATAAAGAATGGTGAAAAGTAGTAGCCACTCTGGAAAGATGGTGTACAACAATGAACTTAGTTGCATACGCAAGACTCTTGCATAGGAAAATCAATTCGGCTCATAAAAAGGCGAAAAATCCTTTTATCGATGCGAGTGCTGCATGTAACCCTTTTTATAAACCGATTTACACGACACTGGTCTGGGTAGAGCCGGATGATGAAGAAATTAATGAATTTAACAGAAAGCAGGTGCAATAAATTGCACCTGCTTTTTTATTTTGAAAGTTTGAAAGGCTAAAGGGGTGAAAAGTTGAATAATTAAAGGGTGTAAAAAACACGTCATCCTGAACTTGTTTGACTTCTTTTCAAGGCGAGGAACGAGCCGTAGAAAATGTCCTTACGGCTTGCTAAAATAATCCACTCCATGTTAGAATGTTCAATAGTATCAGGATCTTTCCGGCAGACACCGTTGGATAGATGCTGAATCGAGTTCAGCATGACGTCTCTATAAGCATTAGGTGGTTGGAGGTTTCCCCCCTTTCCCCTCACTGCTCACTGTTCACCGCTCACTCCCATTTTTTGCAGTCAAATTTCATGTCTTTTACTTTAATGTGAAGGGATTTAAGGTAAGGTTGAAAATCCTCAAGGATTTTTGTTTTTCGAAGCATAAGCTCCTGCGCAACCGATGAATTTTGACAAGCAATAATCATCAGTCCGTTTTGACCCATTCCATAGGGCTTGGACTTGTCAGATAATTTTTTATCGACAATTTTACCCCAAAATTTGTACAAATTATTGCGTGTAATTGCCTTTTTAAAATCTTTTGAAGTGAGCATACCTTCAATTATGCTTGCTGCGTCTTCAAAGTCGGTGTATAGAATTTTCTTTGCCATAATAAAAACTTTCGTTTATGTTAAAATTATGGTATCATAGCAGAAAAAGATTGTAAAATGGAAAAGCATTTAGAATTTGACAAGGCACTGAGGAGTGCAAAAAGCATATTAATCTGCTCACACGTAAATCCCGACGGAGACACATTGGGAACAATGTGTGCCCTGCAGTTAGCTGTTCAAAAACAGTATAAAAAGAAAGCTGATATGCTTATTTTGTCTAAACTTCCTAAAATATATGAATTTTTACCCAATATTAACGAGGCTAAATCGCTTGATAAATTCGATAAATCAAGAGAATACGATGTTGTTGTTGCGATTGACATAGCTTCTTTAGACAGGCTCATTGACGCGCAAATTCTTTTTGACAAGGCAAAATACTCAATCAACATTGACCACCACACGACAAACAACTTATACGGAGATTTGGCGATTGTAGAGCCAAACACAAGCTCAAGCGGCGAAGTTTTGTTCAAAATATTCAAAAAATTAAGTTGGGAAATAAATTTAGACATTGCAATTTGTATTTACACAGCGATTTTAACCGACACCGGCGGCTTTAGGTTTGAAAATACAAATTCAAGCGTATTAAGAGTAGCCGCAGAACTTGTAGATATAGGCGTAAATCCAAAAGAGCTTTTCAAAAAATGCTACGAAACAAAAACTAAAAACATGGTGCTTTTCCAAAATTACTGCGTAGGCAAAGCAACTTTTCTGAACAAAGACAAAATTGCTTATACGATAGTTTACAAAAAAGATATGGAAAAATTTTACGCAGGAGATGATTACACCGACGGAATAGCCGAAACCTTGCGGTCTATAACCACTACAGATGTTTCATTTGTGGTAAAAGAGGTTGATTCAAAAACATGCAAAATCTCTATGCGAAGCAAATCCTCAGATATTGCAAAGGTTTGCTCTGTTTTTGGAGGAGGCGGTCACAAATTTGCAGCAGGCTGCACGATGAAATATTCTTGCGATGATGCGGTTAAAAAATTATTGGCTGAAATTAATAAGGAAGTTAAATGAAAAAAAGACTCATAAGATATTCAAAACACATTTACAGAGCGGTTATCGACAAAGATTTTTCGGGAATGGCTGCTGAAATGGGATTTATGCTTGTTATAGGAATTTTCCCTTTTATGCTTTTTTTAATGGCAATTTTTGGCTGGATGGGCAAAAAATCTTTTATGAATCCTGTTTTGCTTTTTATGTCAAATATAATGCCGCATGATGCAATGGAATTAATACATACAGTACTAAAAGAAGTCATGATATTCTCTAAAGGCGGCACAATGGCAATAATCGGGTTTATTGTAACAGTTGTGTTGACTTCAAATGCTGTTGCAGTTGTTCTTAAAGGATTAAATACAGCTTATAAAGTAGAAGAAACCCGCTCTTTTATTTACACAAGAATTCTTTCCACCATAATGGTCTTTGTAAACACTTTTATGCTTTTTCTGAGCATAAACCTTATTATCTTCGGTAAAGTTATAGTAAATTTTCTTATAAGCTATGCTGAAATCTCAAAAGCTTTTGCGATAACTCTTTTGACTTTACGTTGGCCGGTTGCTTTTCTGGCGTTGTATTTTATGGCGTTCATAAATTACTACATCCTTCCCGACCTAAAAGGTCCCGAAAAACTTAAAAGAGCAAGTGCTCTTCCTGGAACTTTATTTTTCTGCATGTTCTGGCTTGCAGGCTCTTGGGGCTTTTCGATTTATGTCAATAACCTGCAAACATACAACAGGGTTTACGGAACAATCGGAGCATTTGCGGTGCTTATGGTCTGGATGTATTATACCTCGCTTTTGCTTTTGATAGGTGGCGAGATTAACTCCCAAGTCTATAATAAACTTGAGATGCGCGAAGAAAACAATTCTTAAAATTTTTAATTTTGTTGTATTTTAAATTAATTCTGATAAAATATATATGATAGGTTACAAGGAGAGATATATGAAAAATATAATTATTTATTCTAATCAAAACAAATCCGCTCTAACAGAAATGCTTTCTTCAATTGAAGACTCAAATGTAAGAGTAGAATCTGATTCTCTTTTGAAAGAATATACCCTGCACAACCCGAGTTTGGTTATTGTAGAATCTGCACCAAATTTAAAAGAAGTTTTAATGACAACAAAATTTTTCGCGCCGATTTTAATTGTAGGACCTATCTTTACAGATGTTACTGTACGGGCAGAAGGTTTTGACTTCATAAATACACCTGTAAATAAAGATGAACTTATCGTAAGAGTAAATGCTTTGCTCAAAATAAAAGAATTAAAAGACACTCTAAGCTTAGCAACAACAACCGATGAACTTACCGGTTTGCATAACCGCAAATATCTTCACGAAAGATTAGAATCAGAAATTTCACGCGCAAAACGTTACAAAACCCAGCTTTCTTGCCTTTTATTTGATATAGATTTTTTCAAAGTAGTTAACGATATGTACGGTTACGACTGGGGCGATGTTTTGCTTAAATCGCTGGCAGATAAACTTAAATTTTTGGTAAGAAAAGAAGATATTTTGACAAGATACGGCGACGAAGAATTTTTGCTGGTACTTCCAAATACTTCTGAAGAAAACGCATTCCTTTTTGCAGAAAGATTCAGACGAGATATCGAAAAAATGGAATTTATTCCCGCAGGCGAAGACGAAAGGCACCCGATTACAATCTCAGGCGGAATTTCAACTTATCCTTGCCTTGAAAATGTTGAAGAAGATGCAAATACAATCATAAGATATGCCGAACATGCTCTATACAACGCAAAAAAACGCGGCAAAAATAAAATAATCCAATTTTCTCAAATAAATCTGGATTACTAGATAAAATTATAAAAAGCGGGGCGATTTTTTTAAAATCGCCCCGCTTTTTTATTTATAAACTTTTTTATATTGCAATATTGTTAAAAACTTGTCCTATTCTCAAACATGCGCTAATCTATTATTATAAGAAACAGTCTTTAGGGAAATTATGATTAAATCAAGCAGGATAGTTGTTGTTGACGATGACACCATAGTAACGTCAGCTCTAAAAACTCTATTTAAAATAGAGGGATTTTCCGATGCACATTATTTTAACAACCCGAAAGAAGCTGTGGAATTCATAAAAACAAACAAGCCGGATTTAATTTTGTCCGACTTTTTAATGCCCGAGATGAACGGACTGGAATTTCTGTCTGCAGCAAAAGAGATTTACCCCGAAGTCAGTATGATACTGCTTACAGGATATGCGGATAAAGAAAATGCCATAAAAGCAATTAACGAAATCGGGATTTACCGCTATATCGAAAAACCTTGGGAAAATGACGATTTAATAATAAATATCAAAAACGGTATTGAAAGAAGCCATCTTCTTGCCCAATTAAGAGAGAAAATTGAAGAACTTGAAAAAGCAAAAGCCCAGCTGGAAAAATATTCGCACAGTTTGGAAGAGCTTGTTGCGGAAAAAACTGCCGATTTAGTCAAAACCAATTCAAAATTATCGGGAATAATAACCTACTGCGCTGACGGGATAATAATAATTGACGAAAACGGCAGAATAGAACAGGTAAATCCTGCCTGCGAAAATTTCGTGGGGCTGTCGGAAGAAACCTTAAAAACAATGAATTTCGGAGATATCACCTACAGCGGAAAAGGCCAAAACTTTAAAGAAATTTTAAAAGAACATTCAGAAATATTTTTAAGGGATTATTATATAATAAATTCGCTCAGAGACAAAAAAATTCCCGTTGAAATAAGTTTTGCCACAATCGCATCAGACGAAAAAGAAAAAGTACAAAAATTTGTCGGAGTAATCCGTGACGTCAGGGCGCAAAAAGAAACCGAAAGACTTCGCGATGATTTTATTGCGACACTCACACACGATTTAAGAACTCCGCTTCTTGCGGCAATTCAAACCCTTAAATTCTTTCTTGACGGTTCTTTGGGCAACTTAGATGAAAAACAAAAAGTTCTTCTTTCAACAATGCAAAGAAGCAACGAAGACTTGCTCGGACTGGTAAATGCCCTGCTTGAAGTCTATAAATACGAAGCCGGCAAACTAAACCTATGCAAAACAAATTTTGTTTTAAAAGACTTGATTAATCAATGTTTCAGCGAGCTTGAACCGCTTGCAAAAAATAAAAACATTGATTTTATTTTGACTTTTTGTGCCCATGAAAATTTAACCATAAACGCCGACAGGGGCGAAATAAGAAGGGTTATAACAAACCTATGCGGAAATGCGATTAATTATACGAACAATAACGGCAAAATCGATGTTCTTGTAAGAGAACAAAACGGAGATGTGATTTTCTCCGTTGCAGATAACGGAAACGGGATACCAAAAGAAGACATTCCGCATCTTTTCAAAAGGTTTTCGCAAGGCACCAGCCAAAAACGCTCGACCGGAACCGGTTTGGGGCTTTACCTTTCAAGGCAGATTATAGAAGCCCATGGCGGAAAAATTTGGCTGGAGAGCAAAGTAAGCAATGGCAGCGAATTTTCCTTCCTGCTTACAGGGGTTAAAGTTGAAGGCAAACAGCTAATCAAGTAATTACAAAGTTAAAGGATAAAACAATGTCAAATGTTAGAGTTTTATTGGTTGAAGATCATACAATGACAAGGATGGGGCTTTCTTTAGTGCTTGAAAAAGCTCAAGGAATAGAGCTTATTGCAGAAGCCGAAGACGGACTGCAGGGTGTTGAAATGGCTCAAAAATTACTTCCTGATGTGATTTTAATGGATATCGGCTTACCCAATATCGACGGAATTGAAGCTACAAGAAGGATTAAAGAATCAGGAATTGAAAGCAGAGTTTTGATTTTTACCTCACGCGACAACGAAGATGACGTATTTGCATGCTTTAAAGCAGGTGCCGACGGCTACATTATGAAAGGCGCAAGCCCTATGCAGACAACAAACGCTATTCTTGCCGTAAACGAAGGAACAGCATGGCTTGACCCTGCAATAGCAAAAATTGTTTTATCAAACATTCAAAAAGGCGACTCCCCTTCACAATCGCCTATTAATTCAAGTTTTAAAAACGGCAAAAATATTTACGGACTTACAGAAAGAGAACTTGAAGTTCTTGCGCTCATCGTAGAAGGACTTTCCAATCCACAAATTGCAGATAAACTTGTCATAACAAGGGCAACCGCCAAAGCGCATGTTCATAGCATTTTGCAAAAGCTTTACGTTGACGACAGAACAAAAGCCGCCGTTATGGCAATGAAAGAAGGCTTAGTTTAGAAAAGTGAGATGTGAGAAGTGAAAAGTGAAAAGAAAAAAATATTTATATTAATTATTTTTGCGATTTTGCTGAACCAAATTATTTTCTCTTCTTCGGTTTTGGCAAAGAAAAAATACCAAAACACTCCTGCCCAGGAATACAAATATCAGCAAAAAGTTTTGAGAAAGCTTGAAGTCGAAAAATACAAAAAAAGCCTTTTACCTCAATCGGGCTACATGACAAGAGAAGAATATGAAAAACTTTCCGAAGACATTCCCAATTCAAAAATAGCAATTCCTTCAGCACCGCCGCCCAAAGACATTAAAATGAAATATATTCCGCAGCCCACTTACAAGCTGATAAAATACAATAACCCGCCGGGTACTCCGGAACTGCAGATTATAAGAAAATTTTATTTTAACAGGCAGGAAAATGCTCAGGGCGTTGCCTCCCCGAATTTAAAAATGCTTGTATATCCTGCAATTTATTACTATGCAGAGGCTCAATGCACCGCATGCGACCTTTTTGTAATTCCTCTGGACAAAACTCTTCCCGATGTCGAAAGGGTTTCCAGGGCAAATGTTATAAAAAGAAATCCTACACCGATTTTATCCACGGAAAAAGACATAAGCCAAAAATTTGCCTTCAGAACAATGACTCCCGTTGATTTTTCCCCAGACAGTTCTAAATTAATTGCAAAGGAAAAAATAGGAAATATTCATGACGGAATTTGGAAAACAAATCTCTGGCTTTACGATTTTGATTCCCAAAGCGCGCAAAATCTTTCACAAATCAGAACAGATATAGAAAATCATTGGAAAAAGACAAAAAATTTAACTCTTTCAGAAAAACGCTGGGATATTTTCCCTCTGGGCTTTGATGCCCAAAATCCGGATATGATAGTTGTTGCGGCTTACGGCTATACCGGATTTAGACCTGTTATGCTCGGGATTTGGGGAATCAATTACAGAGACGGCAAAACTTCGCTTATCTCAATGAACGGCTCTGATGCAAAAATAGTCACAAGCGGGGTAAAATTGGTTCAAAGTGGGGTGGTAAACCCTTATGTTGTAAAAGCCGAAGAAAAACGCCTTGACAAACTTGCCAAAAAGAAAAGAAAATCAGCAAAACAAGAAATTAAAAAAGAGAAAAAAGCAGCAAAAAAACAGCTTAAAAAGAAACTCAAAGAAATGAAACACGAAGAAAAAACCGGAAAAAGCCTTTACATACAACAACAAAAGACTCCTTAACTAATTTTTAACTGTGTTCTTTGATAAATTCCAGCTTTTCTTCTCTGGTTAAATCTTTTATCCTCAATTCTTCTTTCATCGCCTCGGATTTTGTATCAAAACATGCCTGATAAATGATTTTAACAGGCTTATTTGCGCGGGTGTATTTTGCCCCTTTGCCCGACAGATGTTTTTCAAATCTTTTTTCCACATCATCGGTATATCCGCAGTAAAGCGTGTTATTTTCTGTCAGCAAAACGTAAGTATAAAATTTTTTCTCCATAGTTTTATGATAAAATAAACCTATGATAAAAGACAATATCAAAAACGCAAATCTTTATTACAATCTTTCAAAACGCTTTGAAATAGGCTTAAAATATCTTCAAAAAAACGATTTTACAAATTTTAAAAACGGCAAATACCCGATATTGAATGAAGAAATTTTTGCATCAATACAAGACTACACTTCAAAACCTCTCGAAGAAGGAAAATTCGAAGCCCACAAAAAATATGCCGACATTCAGTTTATAGTAAAAGGAAGCGAAAAACTGGGTATTTGTAACATCAAGAATTTTACCTTATCACAAATTTATGACGAGCAAAAAGATATAGAATTTTTAACCCCGATTGACAAAAGTTTGTGTAATTTTTTTGAACTCAACGAAGGCGAATTTGTAATTTTTTACCCTAAAGATGCGCACATGCCTTCTTTAGCAATCGACAAACCCGATTACGTGAAAAAAATTGTTGTGAAAATTCAAGTAAATTAAACGCAAAAAACGGGTACTTACCCTGCAAGGGAATTGACCCGTTCTGCCGCACGACTATGAAATGCGAAGTTAATAAAATAGCCGTTTTCACGGCTAAAAACTGTATCGGATAAAGGAGTGGAGGAGAAAATAAAGAAAAAGAGATTGGTTACATTTAAAATATTCCCATTATTTTTTTATATATAACGTATATATAAAATATATTTACATAAATTTACTTTTGAAGTTTACCGTTCATCGGAATAAAGTTTTTATGCTAAAATAATTTATATGAATTTCAAGAATTTAAGCAGAAAACAGATAATATATTTAAGCGTTTTTGGGGCACTGATTGCAGTGCTTTTATGGGCGTTTATTTCTGCGGGAATTATTACTCATAATTTTAACAGGGATAAGCTTATAGGAACAGAAAACAGGCAAGAACTTGATATTGCCGGCTTAATTCTCACCGAAACAAAAGAAGGCAGAAAATACTGGGAACTCTACGGTGAAACAGGTTATTACAACAGCGACAATAAAGTTGCCATTCTTGAAAATGTCGCAGGAAACTTCTACAAAGACAACGAAGTCACAATGAGCTTTGAATCCAGCAAAGGAACTTACAACGAAATTAAAAGACAAATCATACTTTATGACAACACCCACATCGTAATCAAAGACGGAACATCGCTTTACACCGATAGGCTTGTTTGGTCAGGCTCTGACAAAGACGTTGTAGCAAAAGGAAATGTAAGAATAAACAGAGACAATGAACTTATTGCAACTGCGCAAAGCGCAATTATAACCCCCGATTATGCGACTTTCAAAATTGCAGGCAAAACTGTCACCAAGCTTTATAAAATAAAGGAGAAAAAATGAAAAAGGTTTTAGCTATATTAACTTTAGTAACTCTTTTGGGGCTTTCTGCAATAGCCTCTGATTTAGTTATTGAGTCGAAAACACAGACATTTTCCGAAAAGGACAATAAAATTAAATTTGAAGGCGATGTTAAAGTCTCAATTGATGAAGTTAAAGTTATAGGACAAAAAGCTGATGTAACCGTCGGAAAAAACCAAAAACTTGATGTTGCAACATTTTATGACAAACCTTATGCATATGAAGTCAAAAAGAACAAAAAAAGGGAAGTTAAAGCAAACATTTTAAAGGTTTCTTTGATAAATAAAATCGTAACGGCAGAAGGCGACACGCAATCAACAGTCTTTGACGGAAAAGAGCCGGTTGTAATCATAACGGCAGATTCTCAGGAATACAACACGCAAAACAACGTTATGAAGGCAAGAGGACAGGTCATTATCCATTATAAAGATTTGGAAACTTTTTCGGACAGTGCGATTATAAAAACAAACAAAGAAGGTGACTTGCAAAGAATCGATCTTATAGGCTCGGCAAGACTTAAGCAGGACAAACACCTTGCGCTTGCAGACCATTTCATTTATAACCCTGCCACTCAGGAATTAATCTCAATCGGACACGCCACAACAAATGCCATCTTAGATGACGGTTCAAAACTTGTCTTAAAAGCCGATTATCAGGAATACGACCAAAAATCAAACACTTTTCTGGGAAGCGGTCATGTAAAAATTTGGTTTAAAGATTATTACGCGCAAGGACCGAAAGTCACTTTCTATCCCGATAAAAAAACGGGCAAACCTAACGAAATTTACTTTACAGGTCGTTCTAGTGTAACTCAGGATGTAAAAACAGTTTACGCAGATAAAATTAAACTTATTTTAAGACCTAAAAATTTCTTTGCCGAAGGTAACACAAAAACGGTCATAAAAGATGTCGGCTCGCTCAATGATAACAAAAGTTTTTAGGATATTTTATGGAACAAAAAATTCAAGAAGCAATCAAATTATTTCAAGAACAAAAATGGGATGAGGCAATAGATGCTTTTTCACAAATTTTAGAAACAACCCAAAGTGCTGAAATTTACAATAATTTGGCACTTTGCTATTACAATAAAAGCGACTTGGAAAAAGCCGAAATGTTTTATTTAAAAGCATTAGAAACAAACCCGAAACTCACGCAGGTTTATATAAACCTTGCCGATTTATATTTCAGACAAAAAAACTTTGTAAGCGCAATTAACCTTCTTCAATCAGGGGTTTATGAACTTCCAGACGAGATTGTTTTATCGCATTATCTTGCAAGGGTTTACATGGAAGATGCAAGACTGGACTTGGCGATTGACGAATTAAACAAAGTTTTGGAAGCCCAGGAAGAAAATTACGATGCCTATTATGATTTGGGGCGGATTTATTTTGAACTGGGAGAGTATGATTTGGCGGTTTCAAATTTTGAAAGCGTTCTTGAATACAAAGACAATAATGAATGGGTTTATTTTTATCTGGGACAAGCTTACGAGGCAAACGACCAAGTCGATAAGGCAATGTCAAGTTATTTGAGGGCAATCGCTTTAAACGAAAAGTTTTACCCTGCTTACAAAAAAGTTGCTATACTGTTTTTGGCGCGCAACGATTTTCAAGACGCAATTGAATACTTTGAAGATTATATGAGTTTTGACCTTCCGCAGGAAGAAAAAGAAAACATTCAAGCAACTGTTGAGAGAATAAAAGGGGTAAATGGGCTGAACAGCTGAAAAGGTGAATGGCTGAACAGTTTTTGGTTTATAAGATTATAAGTTGATGAGTTTATAAGTTAAAAATTTTTCGTCATTCTGAGGGCGAAGCCCGAAGAATCTCGCGTCTTTGCGAGACATGAATTATCGGCTTTTATAATTTTTGTCCACCGAAGCAATCCAAAAATCATTGAACAGATGGCTTATAATATTTTTGATATTTCATAAATTTTTCAAAATAATTGCTTATTTTTTCCCCAA
>DAOQAU010000013.1:0-5134 GCA_035354275.1 Candidatus Gastranaerophilaceae bacterium | reverse complement strand
TAATATTTTTGATATTTCATAAATTTTTCAAAATAATTGCTTATTTTTTCCCCAAACGCATAAGCCTCAACCTCTAATGGATTATTTTTATAAGTATCACCGGCAATTCCTATAAAATTAGCTCCTTCATAATCTTTTATTGCGTTTATTTGCTCTAAAGCCTTAATCCCTTCTATAGAATCTGAACTGATTTTAGGTAAATTTAAAACTTTTTCATAATTAACTCTAAACTCTTCCAAAAAAGTTTTTGCCGTATTCTTTTTTGCTGCAGCCAAAAATTCTTCTGCCTTCCCCTCTCTAACAGCGTTTTGATAGGCTCCCCTAAAGAAAAAATCAAAACTTGATTCACTAATTGAATTCTTAACTGCATTTTCTGCCAAAGCTTCTGCCAATTTTTCTATACCAACTCCTTCTGTTCTTATCATTGAACTGAATTGTTCAGAGTGTTTTAACTCATGCGCCAACATATCCAATTGTTTTGCCTTATTCATTTTTAAAACGCCATTATCATAATTAATTGAATTTAAATTCGGAGAAAATCCCCCCTTTATTGAAAAACCGCTGGTTTCATTAGCATTTATTATAACTTTTTCGGGAGCAGTTGCTTCAAGTTTCATAAACTTTTTGATTTGGTTATAACCCTTATTAAAAAAAGCCTCTCCTTTTTCGTCTTTCAATTTTGCAAAAATTGTTTTTAATTCATCAGGAATTTCTGCCAACGCTTTGTTTGCAAGTTTTTTATTTCGCCCGCGAGAGATAATTACTATCCCTACGCCCGCAAGAACAGTAGCAAAGGCTATACCTGCTGCTATTAATCCTTTTTTAGTGCACTTTGGATCTACATTTGACTCTGACATTGTATTTCTGGCACAAAAAGCTGCATTATCCCCCGAAACACTATTTCGTTTCGGAAGCACATTTTTTCCAAAGGAATTAACTTTATAATTCTGTCCCGAATTTACATTTCCAATTAAATACATAATTAACAACTTTTTTTATATCACTACACATATATTAAAAAAACAATTTGTATAAAAAATGCTATAAAATTCTATTCTATTACATTTTATTTACAATTATGACTATATTTTAGCAGTTTAAACCTTACATTTACACTTCGTAATACTATGCAAAAATTATGTTCTTTGATATAATAATTTGGTTAAACTTTTATGTTATAATTTGCCAAAAAGGATATATTATGTCTGATAAAACGCTTGAAAAAATAATTAAAAGAATTCTAAATAAAATTACCGCCGAAAAAATTATTCTTTTTGGCTCCCGCTCCAGAGATGATTTTCATGAAGATAGCGATTATGATTTGTTGGTTATTTGTGATGATAACGTAGATGTTAAAAAAATCTCCAAAGAAATTTATTCTCAATTCACTGACATAAACAAGGGTGTTGATGTTATTATCCGCCCCAATAAATATATAAAAAAAAGCTTAAAACATGTTAATTCTTTCATAAGTTCAATTTATAATGAGGGCAAAGTTATTTATGGATAAATCCTTAGAACCGAAAGAATGGCTTAAAAGAGCTTTAAGTAATTTAAACTTGGGAAAAAGCCTTGCTAAAGGCGTTAATTTTGAAGATTTATGTTTTAATTTTCAGCAATCCGTTGAAAAAGCATTAAAGGCTATTTTGATTAAAAACAAAATTAATGTTCCAAGAACTCATTCAATCTCAGAATTGATAAATTTACTAAAAAGCAACTCAATAAATATTCCTGACGAACTTGAAAAAACCGCACCTTCATTACATATATACGCAGTTGATACAAGGTATCCCGACAACTATTTTTTGGTTGATGAAGATGATTACAAAGAAGCTTTAGAAATAGCCCAAAAAGTTTATAACTGGGCTAAAACAATAATTAATTGACAATGACAAAAGAAAAATACTGGATAGCATTTTCTGCAATCGAGCAGGTGGACAGCAGTTTTGTACAAAGACTGTTTAATTATTTTGGCGACATTGAAAGTGCCTTTAAAGCCTCCTTAAATGATTTATCCAACATTGACGGGCTGAGTGTCAAAAAAGCCGAGACGTTTGTGCGTGAACGTGCTAAGATTAACCCCGACAAAGCTTTAGACGACGTCGTTAAAAGAGGACTTAAATTTTTAACCTTTGACAGCAAAAATTACCCCTATATGCTCAAAAATATTTCAAATCCGCCTGTAGTTTTATATTACAAAGGCGATTTGGGAATTTGCAACTTAGAAAAAACTCTTGCGATAGTTGGTTCAAGAAAAGCAAGCACACACGCCAAAGATGTTTTGACAAAAATTTTGACAGAATTTAGGGGAACTGACATCTGTATAGTTTCGGGTCTTGCCTCAGGAATTGACACAACAGCCCATCAAGGTGCGCTTGCCAATAACTTGAAAACAATAGGTGTTATCGCAAGCGGATTTGACTTTATCTATCCGACTTCAAACAAGGTTTTATACGAAAAAATAATGAACGGAAACGGTGCTATCGTAAGCGAATATTTTCCGACATTTGAGCCATTGCCTTTCAGATTTCCGCAGAGAAACAGGATTGTATCGGGGCTTTCTTACGGAACACTTGTCGCAGAAGCAGCTATAAAAAGCGGAGCATTAATCACCGCAAACCTGACTCTGGAGCAGGGAAGAGAGTTGATGTGCATTCCGGGCTTGATTTCAAACCCTAATACCGAAGGGATTTATAAATTATTAAAGCAAGGCGCAACAATGGTTACAAGTGCTGAGGATATTTTATCCGCCCTAAATTGGCAAATTACACCTCAAGAGCAGATGAAAATTGATTTTTCCAAAGTCACGGAAAATGAAAGAAAAATCTTGGAGTCAATAGAAATAGAGCCAAAAGGGTTTGACAAAATCTGCGCCGAAACAGAGCTTGAATTTAACACTCTGCTTGTGTGCTTGACAAGTTTGGAGCTTGCAGGCATAATAAAACAGATTGAAGGCGAGAAATATTCGATAAAATAACTACCTTATAATACCTGCCTGAACTCTTGCATATCTAAAAACGTTTTGTGACTCTTGATTTCCCACATACCTCCAATGCCAAGGTTCATAGCTTACACCCTGACGATTTCCTTGAGGATAAGACATTTCAAATCCGTATTTTGGGGCATTATTTATAAGCCAAGTATAATCCTGCTGTCGAGAAGGGCTCATATCAAAAGCATAGCCTGTATGATGTTCACTAAAACCCGGAGGTGCACAGTCTTTGATTTTTTGTTCTTGAGTTTCCCCGTTTATTGTTGTCTGATCATAAAAAAGTTGTCTTTGTGTTTCTATAGACCTGAAACCATAATTTAAATTAATTGTTATGCCTTTACTTTGGGCTTCTGATATTAATTCATTGAGTTTTCTTATTGCTTCGGGTTTACCCATAACACTGCTTGAAGAATTCAATCTGGATAAACTTGAAACATTCACTTCATCATATTTATAAAATCCGTATGAAACTTCATTTACGTTAACTTTCGTTCTTAAATTAACCGGATTTTTATGATTTTTAATATTATTTTGCGAATGGGTAAAAATAGAGTGCCTTTCGGCTTTTGTTTTAGCAGATAATTCCTGAACATTAATTGCAGCCGGGTTATAAAGTCTAACAGCTCCATCCGTCTGCATATTTTGTAAATTTGTAATAGATGGGATTGGCATAAAAAAAATCCTATTTATATTAAAATCCTCGTATTAATATAAAAACATTTTTATATTAAAAATTGCCCTTTATTTGCTTAAAATATTATACGTGATATAATTTAAAAACGATTTGTTCAAAAAAATTAAATAAAATGGCAAAAGCAGCAGTTAAAAAAAATTCAGAAGAGAAACAAATGAAAAAATCAAAGTCAAGAGCTTTGATTATTGTTGAGTCGCCCGCTAAATCAAAAACCATTAAAAAGATTTTGGGCGACAATTTTCAGATTGAAGCAAGCTTCGGACATATAAGGGATTTTCCAAAAAATGTTCTTGGTTTTGATGTTCAAAAAGATTTTGAACCCAGCTTTGTTGTAATTCCCGATAAAAAAAAGGTGGTTACAAAGTTAAACGAAGTCGCCAAAAAATGCGACAAAATATATCTGGCCTCAGACCCCGACCGCGAAGGAGAAGCAATAGCATGGCATGTCAGACAGATTTTGGAAGTTCCCGAAAGCAAAATTTTAAGGATAGAATTTAACGAAATTACCCCCAAAGCTGTCAAACACGCTGTTGAAAACCCTCGAGTAATAGATATGGACAGGGTCAGAGCCCAACAAACAAGACAAATCTTAGATAGGCTGGTGGGTTACAAAATAAGCCCTGTTTTATGGGAAAAATTGAGAAACAACAGGCTTTCTGCGGGCAGAGTGCAATCGGTCGCACTTCGCATGATTTGCGAGCGCGAAGAAGAAATCGAAGCTTTTGTCCCCGTCGAATATTGGTCAATTATGGCAGAGCTCGACAAATCAGGTATAGCTGTCGAAGCAGAGCTTTCTAAATACAAAGATAAAAAAATTGAAATAAATAACGAACAAGAAGCGCAAAAAATCTGCGATTTTTTGCGCGACAAAAATACGAAATACGAAGTTTCAAAAATCATAAACAAAGAAACTACCAGAAAACCTTCAGCACCTTTTATCACCTCAACGCTACAGCGTGAAGCCAGTTCGAAATTGGGCTACGGGGTCTCAAAGACCATGCAGGTCGCTCAAAAACTCTATGAGGGGATTGAACTTGGCGCAGAAGGCGCAGTAGGGCTTATAACCTATATGAGAACCGATTCTGTAAGGATTTCTGATGATGCTACAGAAGCTGCAAAAGATTTTATCGTCAAAAATTACGGCTCTCAGTACTACCCTGCAACTCCCAACAATTACGCAAAAGCAGGCAAAAAGAATGTTCAGGATGCTCACGAAGCCATCAGACCTTCGTATCCGGACAGAACACCCGAAAGCGTTAAAAAATATCTTGCAAGCGATCAATACCGCCTGTATAAGCTTATTTGGGACAGATTTATGTCTTCACAAATGTCAAATGCAAGCATTGCAAACACTTCTGTTGATATTTCCGCAGGAGATTACACTTTAAAAGTAGGTTCAAGCAAAATAATTTTCGACGGGTTTTTGAAAATTTACTGCGAGGATGAGG
>DAOQAU010000012.1:0-33755 GCA_035354275.1 Candidatus Gastranaerophilaceae bacterium | reverse complement strand
AAATGACATCAATGTTTTGTTTTCAATGTGAGCAAACAGCTCAAGGAAAAGGTTGTACCCTTCAAGGTGTATGCGGGAAAAAAGCAGACACTGCAAATCTGCAGGATGAATTGACAAGCACGTTAATAGAACTTGCAAATTCAAATGAACCCTCAGAAGAAGTAACAAAAACTTTAATTGAAGGTTTGTTTACTACAATTACAAACGTAAACTTTGACGATGAATCACTAAAAATATTCACTAAAAAAGTTTCAGATTTGATTAAAAGGCCAAATGATTTTGACATCAAAAGCGTTTGGGAATGCAATGAAGACATCAGGAGCTTAAAATCATTGATATTGTTCGGACTAAAAGGTATTGCCGCTTACGCTGAACATGCCCGGGTTTTGGGCTATAAAGACGAAACCGTCAACAACTTTTTTTATGAAGCACTTAGAGCTGTTTCAAAAGATTTAGGGATAAATGATTTATTGCCTTTGGTTTTAAAAACAGGAGAAATAAACCTGAAATGCATGGAGCTTTTAGATAGGGCGAACACTGAAACTTACGGAAACCCTGAACCTACAAAAGTAACTACAAATATCAAAAAAGGTCCTTTCATCATTGTAACGGGACACGATTTAAGAGATTTACACCTTCTTTTAGAACAGACTAAAGATAAAGGGATAAACATATACACTCACGGTGAAATGTTACCCTGTCATGCTTATCCGAAGTTGAAAAAATATCCTCATTTAAAAGGTAACTTTGGCACAGCCTGGCAAAACCAACAAAAAGAATTTGACGGGGTTCCTGCTGCGATTCTTTTCACTACAAACTGCATTATGCCTGTAAAAGAAAGCTATAAGGACAGGGTTTTTACAACAGCCGTTGTTCAATATCCTGAAACGGTTCATATTGATGATAAAAAGGATTTTACTCCAGTTATTGAAAAAGCACTTGAATTAGGCGGATACGCAGAAGACAAAAAAATGACGGGTATCAACGGCGGAGATGTTTTAACCGTAGGCTTCGGGCACCACACAGTAATGTCGGTTGCAGACAAAGTAATTGAAGGTGTAAAATCCGGTGCTATTAAACATTTCTTCCTTGTAGGCGGATGTGACGGTGCAAAACCCGGCAGAAACTATTATACGGAATTTGTCAAACAAACACCAAAAGATACAATTATATTAACTCTTGCCTGCGGTAAATATCGCTTCAACGACCTTGACTTAGGTGATATCGGAGGAATCCCCAGACTTCTTGATATGGGTCAATGTAATGATGCTTATTCAGCCATTCAAGTTGCGATTGCTTTATCAAAAGCTTTCAACTGCTCGGTAAATGAATTACCTCTGTCACTTGTTCTTTCCTGGTATGAACAAAAAGCGGTTTGTATATTGCTTACATTGTTATATTTAGGAATTGAAAACATAAGACTCGGTCCAAGTTTGCCGGCTTTTGTTTCTCCGACAGTGTTAAATGTATTGGTGGATAAATTCAAAATCAAGACCATAACCACACCCGAAGAAGACTTAAAGGCGATTTTAGGATAAAAAAAGCCCCAAGTAAAAACAAGGGACTTAAATTGGCTGGGGTGCAAGGCAACACGCAGATTTTTATTGCAAGGATTCTCCTGAGTTCTTACTGAGGGGGTGAACCCCGAAGTTTAGAACTCAGGATCGGGAATTTAGATTTTGCCTGCGAAAATTTGAGCAGACGCAAAATCAAATGCGCGAAACCTCATTTGTGCAAAGTCACAAATGAGGTTCGTGACGTGCCCTGCGGGCATAAAAAAAGAGACAGGAAAATTTTCCTATCTCTTTTTTTATTATCTGGGGTGCAAGGATTCGAACCTCGGAATGCCTGGACCAAAACCAGGTGCCTTACCACTTGGCGACACCCCAATATATCCCCATTTTATCCGCTAAACCCTGATTGTCAAGCCTTTTTGGTTATCAATCTTATCGGGTCAACTGTCGCGGTGCTATAAATCAAAAAGTCGTTATCGGGCGCAAAATAAGTTCTCACATACTCTTTGTTGGTAATTTTTTCACTGCAATTATACGTGCTTACATTTTCCTTAATGTAGCTCGCAAACACCCTCTGCTTATGACTTAAACGGTAGTCCTTCAAATTTTTAACGATATACATATTATTATTTTAACATTTTTTCAAAAAATTTACCGCTTTTTATATTGGTTCATTAATTAATAGTTACAAAATCCCCGAACAAGCTCGATTTCTTTTGCTTTGTTGATTTTAGAATTTTTTAATTTTTCCCTTAGAACGTAATCAAAAATCTGCGAAAATTCTTTGGAAGGCTTTAGACCAATAGCAATTAAGTCCTGACCTTTAATATTTATTTTTATCCCGCGCAAAACATCCAAATATCGCAAAACTTTTTCATCACAACTTATTAAATAGTAAATAATCAGACTTTCGATGCATTTACCCTCAAAAGCTTTATAAATGCCAAAATCATCTTTTTTAATTTTTAACTTCAAAAGTTTTTTTGAAGCTGAAATTGTTTCTTTTTCTTTTTTGGTTAATTCCAGTTTATCCGAAAAACTATCTTCCTCAAACACCCCGATAAGCCCCACATAAACAATCCAGGGCTGTTTGATTCTGTATTTGGCGATTAATTTTTCGATGTTGATTTTTGGAAGTTCGATTCCTTTTTTCGTGATTAATTTATAAATGCCCTGTTCGATAAATGTTTCAAAAGCATTTTGAGACTTTGAGTTAAATGTTAGTTTTAACTCATTTTTAACTCTTTTGTAGCACATATCATAATTAATCTTTTTAAGATATTCCTTCTGCAGTTCAAAAGTTTTTTTATCCAACTCAAAACTCAGCCTTTGAGCGTATTTTAGTGCCCTGATTATCCTTGTGGGATCATCAATAAAACTTTTATCGTGCAAGATTCTTATTTTTTTATTTTTTAAATCCTTAAATCCGCCGACATAATCAAGTCCTTGCGCAAAATTTTGCTGATTCAGAGAAAGCGCAAGCGAATTAACCGTAAAATCGCGGCGCAAAACATCTTTTTCCAAAGAACATCCTATTTCATTTACCTTAGGCAGGTGCCCTTTTTTAGGATAAAGTTCACTTCGGGTAGAGGCAAAATCAACTTTTATACCGTTAATTTCAACTTTTGCGGTGCCGAAAGGTTTATGCAGGCTCAAAATTTTTGCCCCGATTTCTTTTTCTAAAATTTTTGCAAACTTGATTGCATCGCCTTCAACTGTAATATCAATATCATAATTTTCTCTGCCAAGCATTAAATCTCTTACCAAGCCGCCTATAAGATAAATTTTAACCTTGTTTTTTGAGGCTATTTTTGAGCAACGCTCAAAAATAGCCTTCAAATCAGCTTTAAAATACGAATTATAATTCTCATATAGATTAATGATGTCCATGAGCACCATTTTAGCTTAAAATAAGAAAAAAGGGAAAGTATTAAAAAAAGGAAGAAGAAAATGCTACAGGAAGCAACAAGGGCGTTGAACTCTGCATTCAACAACAGTTTCATCAAAAAACTAAGCCAATATCTTCACGACTGTGTACGTGAAGAAGTCAAAAGTGCGACATTCAGAAACTTAAAACAGGACAAGGACAACAAATGGATTTTTCTCAAAGAAGAAGAATTTTTATTCCACAATTACGGCGAATATCTGCGTTTGGACGGCTCTGACAGCAAGCTTACAGAGCTTATGATTCAAAGTGAACTGAGCCAAAAGGACAAATATTTAATATACGGTTATCTGTTTTTGGTCGGAAAAAGCTCGAAAAACAAAAAACAAAACGAATTTTTGACCCCGCTTTTGTACATGCCATGCAAGTTGGAGCGAAACGGGGTTAACATAAACTGCATGCTTCAGGATGAATTTTTGTCCCTGAACACCGGCGCACTCACTGCGATGATGAAGAAAAATGATGACGAAGACGAAGTCGAACAGCTTTTGGAGGGACTTTTGGACGTTGTGCCCGAGCTTCCCATAACAGATGAAAAACTTGAAATATTTTTAACTACCTTAAAATCAATAATTCCCGATATTGAAATAAAAATTGACCACTCGGAAGACGTTGATGAAGACAATATTGAAAAAGATTTCTATAACGAAGTCGAAAAAATTGATTTCGAAAATCTTGAAGAAGCAGTTGAAGAAGGAAGTGTCAAGACTGCCGTAAAACTTGAAAAAATAACTCTTACAAACCAGTGTTCGATAATTCTGACCAAAAGACCATCAATCACGGCGGGTGTTTTACACGAGCTTATGCAAATAGCAGAAAAACCGAGCGGAATGTATCGAGAAACTGCTTTGAATATTATTAACGAAGAATATTTGCAGACAAAAGGAAAGCTTGTTGACAATCCAATTAAGCAATTAAAAGATTTGAAGGATTTTGTTGCTGTTACGCCTTTATCCCTAAGCGATTCACAGGAAAACGTTATAAAAAGTCTTGAAAATAACCATTTTGTTGCCGTTTACGGACCTCCCGGGACAGGAAAATCTCAAACGATAGTAAATTTGGTTGCGCATTTAATCGCAAACGGAAAAACCATTCTGGTAGCATCGCGCATGGACAAAGCCGTTGATGTTGTATCAGAAAGGCTTAACGAACTCGGTGCTCCTTTTCTTGCGCTTCGTGCCGGAAGGCTCAATTACCAAAAACAGTTAAGTTTTCAACTTCAGGATTTGCTTTCTAATAAAGTTGATTTGGACAGCGAATACGAAAACGCCATTTTTGCAGATGTAAAAGATATGAAAGATCTTGTAAACACTCTACGTGACTTGGAAAACCGCTGTGAGCAGGTTATCAAGCTCGAACATGAGTGGCAAGAACTTTTTGTCCAAAAAAACGAGCAGGAAAAAGCTTTGGGGCAGACTCAATTTATAAAAGAATTGCTTAAAAAAGCCGAAATAGAACAAGTGGAAAATCTTATCTCCACAATCGAAAAAAATCTTGAAAAAACAGGGTTTTTTGTGTCACTTTCAAACTATTCGAGTAAAAATAAACTTAAAAAATTATTAAAATTGAATGATTTCAATGAAAATTACGAAAATTTAAGCAGACTGGCTCAGGAACTTGAATTTTCAAAAACCGCATGCGAAATGCGATTGATTGAAGCAAATATTCAAAAACTGGGCAATCTGCACGTTATGGCAGAGCAAATCCGTATGCTTAAGCGCAAACAAAGAAATTTAGCCATTGATATTTTAAAAAGCAAGCGCAGAGAATCACTTAAAGGACTTTTGCGCGACCAAATAAAGCGTCAAAGACTTATCGTACACACAAAATCGCTTGTAGAAAGAAAGAAAAATCTTCAAAACAGGCTTCTTGAAGGCGAAGATTTTAAGCCCTTGCTGGAAGCTTTTCCATGCTGGTGTGTGACGACTTATGCCATTTCGGGCTCGCTTCCGATGAAGCCCGGACTTTTTGATGTTGCGATTATCGATGAGGCTTCCCAGTGTGATATTGCAAGCTGTTTTCCTATCCTTTACAGGGCAAAAAGGGCGGTTGTAGTGGGCGATGACAAGCAGCTTCCGCACCTTTCCTTTTTGGAAAAAGCAAAAGAACAGTCGTTTTTGAGCCAATATTCAATTCCCGATAAATATCAGTTAATGTGGAGATTCAGGACAAATTCAATGTTTGATTTGGCAAATTACTATTCAATGAACCCTGTTTTATTGGACGAACATTTCAGAAGTCTGCCGCCTATAATTAATTTTTCAAATGATGAATTCTACGGCAGCAGAATAAGAATAATGAAAAGAAATAAAAACGAGAAAGTTCTTGAGCTTGTGTATGTTCCGGACGGCAAAGTTGATTTTGACGCAACAAGAAACCTTCCCGAAGTCGAAGCGGTTGTGAAAAAACTTCAGGAAATCATTATAGAAGATGAACGCAAGAATCCAGATAATCCGACTTCTATCGGTATAATTTCACCATTCAGGGCCCAAGTCGAACAGCTCAAAACCTCCGTTGCAAGAATTCTGTCCGAGCACATGATACGAAAACACAGTATTGAAATAGGTACTGCGCACACGTTCCAAGGTGATGAAAGAGATATAATGCTTATCTCCTGGGCTTTTGCAAGCAACAGTTTTGTCCAAAGCTTAACTTTCCTGCAAAAACCAAATTTGTTTAACGTTGCAATTACAAGGGCACGGCACAAAATGATTAACTTTATTTCAAGAGATCCCAAAGAGCTTCCCGACGGACTTTTGAGAAGCTATATGAGCTATATTCAGGAATATCAAAACAAACAACAGGCTATTGAAAATAAAGAAATTGACGAAAACTTTTATAAAAATAATTTTGAGCGTGAAATCGCTCAGGCAATCCGTGATTTAGGACACGAAGTCAAAGCAGGCGTTGAAATTGCAGGCTTCAGTCTTGATTTGTTAGTCAACGACAAAATTGCAATCGAATGTGACGGAGTGGAAGATTCCAAAAAACTTTCAGGAAGTAATCTTAAAAAACAATCGATTCTTGAGCGTTCCGGCTATAAAATTAACCGCATAACCTTCCGAGAATGGCAGTACTCGCCAAAAGCATGCCTGGACAGAGTTTTGATTGAATAAATCTTAAGAAATATTAATTTGTTTTTCAAAGGCAAAAATTCAGTTATAACTGAATTTTTGCCTTTGAAAGTAAAAATATTTTTCTCAAAACTAGCAAAAAAATTTTTTAGAAGGTTTAAAGCAACCGAGAAGATAAAAATGAAAGAGGAAACCTATGAGAATTAATTCTGTGCAAAATTACTACAACCAAACTGTTAAAAGCAACATGAGCTTTGGCAAAAAAACCGAACAAAAAAACCATGTAAGTCCTGAATATAATAAAGTTTTAATGCAAGAAGCTGCAGGAATAGCGGCATTGACCTTATTAATAAGTCTATTGTCCCTTGCACCCAAAAATAATAACTTACAACCTCAAAAAAAGTCAGTTACAGAATTAAGCCAATATATCCCCCAGCCCGAGCTTCCTCAACAGCCTGTTGAAGATAACTACCAAGAAACAAAACAATCCATGCAAGTATATAGAAGAGAAAGGGACGAAAATATAATGCCTGAAGCTGAAGGCGAAAATGATTTAGATACCGCCAATTTAGATATTGAAGGTTAATTTCTTTAGCGATATAATCTCTAAATGCTAAAACCGTCTGTTAAAAGAAATTTGATGTTAGATTTTGTTTCTGATGAATTTTCTTGTCCTGAAAATATCGATGATGCAAGAATTTTTACCTTAAACGACAAAATCGGCTCGGGGGCTGTTGTCTATCTTATGAGCAGGGAACTTCGCTTTCAAGACAACTGGGGCTTTATTTTTGCACATAACCTTGCGCAAAAAACAGGCAAAAATTTGAAAGTTTTATGCAATTTGGATGAAAAAATTTATTCAAAAAGGCAAATTGAATTTAACCTGCCTCACGTCAAAAATTTAAGTAAAATTGCAAAGAAAAACGATATCGATTTTGAATTTATAAAAGATGATTTGCAAAAATATTTAAAAATTTTTGGGGCTTTAGTTATTGATTTTAATCCTGTTTTAAAATTTGACAAGGCGGCAAAATCTTTTGTTACAAAAGATTTTGCCGCCCAAGCCATTTTTGAAATAGATTCCCACAACATAATTCCTGCAAGGTTTATCTCTGACAAACAAGAATTTTCAGCAGCAACTTTAAGAAGAAAAGTTTATGTAAATATCGGACGATTTTTGACAGAATTTAAAAACCCTTTTCCTGTCGAAAAATCCGAAGCACAAGAAAAAATGTTTGATTTTATTGAAAACAAGCTTAATTATTACACTGAATTAAAAAATGACCCGACACAAAATTTTGTCTCAGGGCTTTCGCCCTATCTTCACAGCGGTCAGATTTCCGCCCAAAGGGTTGCCCTTGAAGTTTTAAAATCAAACGCCTCACGAGAAAATAAAGAGGCTTTTTTAGAAGAATTAATCGTAAGAAAGGAACTTTCTGATAATTTTTGCCTGTATTCAAAAGATTTCAAATCGCTCAAAAGCACTCCTGCTTGGGCTAAAAAGACATTGGAAGAGCACAAATTTGATATAAGACCTTATGTTTATGACCTAAAAATTTTTGAAGATGCAAAAACTCACGACGAACTTTGGAACGCAGCACAAAAAGATTTAGTTCAAAACGGAAAAATCCACGGATATATGAGAATGTACTGGGCAAAAAAAATCCTTGAATGGTCGCAGAGTCCTGAAGAGGCACTTAAAACTGCAATTTATCTCAACGACAAATACGCACTCGACGGAAACGATGCAAACGGATACGTAGGGATTTTATGGTCAATCGTTGGAGTTCATGACAGGGCTTTTTCTTCACGTCCTGTTATGGGTAAAATCCGCTACATGAGTGCGCAAGGCTGCAAAAATAAGTTTGATGTTAAAAGATATATAGAAAAAATATGATATAAACAAGTGTACAATAAGGGGCGGGTTCAAAAATTTTTGAACCCGCCCCTTATTTTTAATCTATTCTTCGCTTGTTATAAAATCCTTGAAATGTCTAATATTTTCCTGTTGCCTGAGTTTTTTAATCGCCCCGTCTTCTAACTGTCGTATTCTTTCTTTAGAAAACCCCATTAAATTTCCCAACTGCTCAAGCGTTTTTGTCTGGACTCCGTTTATTCCAAACCTGTAGGTGAGAATTTTTTTCTCCCTTTCGTCAAGTTCGTCTAAAATGCACTCCATTCCATCACAAAGAGCGTTTATACTTGTTTTTTCCTCAGGGGAGCTGCTTTTTCCGTCTTGAACATAGTCTTCTACATTCAAATCATCAGTCACGGGACTATCAAGGCTGACAGGTTCTTTAATTATAGAACGCTTAATCGAAAGAATTTTTTTTACGTTCAAACCCATTTTTTCTGCTATTTCTTTTTCTGTAGCTTCTCTGCCAAGTACGAAATTAAGCTCTGACACGGTCTTTTTGTACCTTCTTATTTTATCTGTCATATGCACGGGAATTCTAATCGAACGAGAATAATTTGAAATAGCCCTTATAATAGTCTGTTTTATCCACCAGGTTGCATAAGTCGAAAACTTAAACCCTTTTGAATAATCGTACTTTTCTGCCGCGCGGATAAGCCCCAAAGAGCCTTCCTGCACCAAATCCATAAAAAGAACGCCCTGTCCGATGTATTTTTTTGCTATGCTCACCACCAGCCGCAAATTTGCCTGAATAAGTTTTCTTTTGGCGATATCTGCTTGAATGTCCCTTTTTTCTTTAATTATTTTTCCCAGACTTTTTTCCTCATTGCCCGATAGAAGCTTCACCCTTCCGACATCTTTTAGATACATCTGCAGAATATCATCTTCATTTGAAATAGAATTAAATGTTTTACACTCCTGAATTAAATCTTCTCCTTCTATTTGTTCCCAATCTGTTTCATCAATATATTTTTGCTGTAAACTTTTAAATAAATTATTAGGCTTTTCAGCCTTTAGCGCACACTGTCTGGCCATCTTAAATCCTCCAAAATACCTCAACAACTAACACTCTGATTATAAAGGCAAAAACTGCCTCTTTTAATCAGACGCAAAACATAAAAATTTGTTTCAATAGAGGACACTAAATAATTAAAATTTATTGACCGGATAAAATAATTACAAAATCGCTGTTTACACAGTAAAATTTGTTGGGATCATAAACAAATTGGCTTCTTCTTATTGCAGGAATTTTTCTTTTAACCCAGTTAAAAAATTCACTTGTAACACTGCTTGAATTTGCAACAAATTGGGAATGAGGAAGGTGCCCTCTGCCGACACAGTTAACTTCAAAATTCATTTCTTCAAGTTTTGCCTTGACTTCCATTGCTTCCTGCTCTTTTTCGGGAGAATACATAATTCCCGCAACAAATTTTTTATCCGAAATATCGGGTCTGTCTCTATATATAAGCCTGTTTACAACTTCTTGAGTTTTATCGGGGTCT
This sequence comes from Candidatus Gastranaerophilaceae bacterium, assembly GCA_035354275.1. Taxonomy (GTDB): domain Bacteria; phylum Cyanobacteriota; class Vampirovibrionia; order Gastranaerophilales; family Gastranaerophilaceae; genus DAOQAU01. The sequence continues at coordinate 23,805 of DAOQAU010000012.1, read as the reverse complement.
AAAATCCAATAACTTGTATAACCTTTTTTATTCGGTGCACCCGGAAGCGTTGCAACTTCAATTTTACTCACATCAAAGCTTTTTGCCATAGCGGCATACTGCGACATTTCATACAAAGACAAATCCGTTTTCACATAAGTTGAAGCGATATTTATCATCTCTGGAAGTTTCATTATTGCCTGCGGAGTTTGGATTTTTTCCAACAAACCTCTCAAAAACCATTGCTGACGCTGAGTTCTTCCTATATCACCGAGTCCGTCATGCCTGAACCTTAAGTATCCTACTGCGTTTCTGCCGTCAAGAATATTCAATCCCTTGTTAAGATGAACATGCAAGTCGCCCGAATAATCGTTATAAAACATATTTTTTTCGACATAAATCGGAACACCGCCGATTGCATCTACGATTTTTCTGACAGCCTCGTCGCTTACAACAATATATCTGTCAACCTTTACCCCGAGTGCCTCTTCAACGGTTCTTTTGGCAAGCTTGATTCCGCCAAGTGCGTGTGCGGCGTTTATTTTTTGAACCCCAAAATTTCCTGCAAGATAAACTTTTGAATCTCTGGGGATAGAAATTGCGTTAACAGAGCGTGTTTTTGGATCAACATTCAATAAAACTATGGTATCTGAACGTGTGCCCTCCCAAGGATCGGTATCTGAACCGTTTGAATCGACGCCCAAAAGTAAAATATTTTGTTTATGGGGTAAAAACGGAATAGAAAATTCGGCACGATGTTTGTGAGAACGGCTTTGGACAAATTCGACAAGTTTTTGCGAAACAATATTATCACGTCCGAACAATTGCTCAACTGTTTCTTGATCATCAAGCAAAAACAAAAAAACCACAACAAGAGAGCAAACAAGAAAAACAAGCACCAGCAAAGTTTTTGCAAATTTTGATGTTTCCTCTTTTTCTTCTTCAACGTGTTTTAAAAAAACACTGTATTTTTCTTTTGGATTTTTGTTGTTTGTCATATTTTCATTTTTAAAATTTGGCTGTTTTAATTATATTTTAAGCAAAAAATAAAATCAATATTTAAGCCTGTTAACATAACAAACTAAAAAAATTATTTATAATTATTTGTTTTTTTTGCGCATTTCCAAAGTGCGTCGAATTCCTCAAAGGAATATTCTTCAAGAGGTTTTGTCGCAAGTTTTTCCATTTGCTTAAACCTTTTTATAAATTTTTTGTTGGCTTTTAAAAGTGCCTGCTCGGCATCTATTTTATTCCAGCGCGCAAGATTTACCACCGCAAACAAAATATCTCCCATTTCTTCTTCCATTTCTTCAGAGTTTTTAACCGCACATGCCTGCTTAAATTCTTCAAACTCAGAAAAAACACACTCATAAAGTGTTTCAATGCAATCCCATTCAAATCCTACCTTAACTGCTTTTTTGCTTATTTTCTGCGCCGACATCAAAGCCGGCTGGCTTTTTGAAACCCCATCCATAACAGAATTTCTGTGCGGTTTTTCTTCTTTTTTTATTTCTTCCCAATTATCCAAAATTTCTTTTGTTGAACTAACTTTTACATCGCCGAAAACATGCGGATGTCTGCGAATTAATTTATCTTTAATTCCCTTGGCAACATCATCAATATTAAAAGATTTTTGCTCATCAGCTATTTGAGAGTGCAAAACTATCTGCAACAAAACATCGCCCAATTCTTCTTTTAAATGCTTTAAATCATTTTCATTGATTGCATCAATGGCTTCATGCGCCTCTTCAAGCATATTGGGCTTGAGTGAAGCATGAGTTTGCTCTCTGTCCCATTGACAACCATTTGGCGAGCGCAAAATTCTTACTATTTCAATTAATTCTTCTAAATTTTTATACATTTTATTTTTTTATCAACACTTTATCCAGCATTGAGCGGTAAAATTCAGTATTAATATTAAGCTTTTGTCCTATATCAAGCAGAATCAGGATGAAATTTCTGTCTTCGGCTTTGCTTGTCTTTGTCATATTTTCTATAATATCGCCTATCTCATGATAAATTTTGGTGAAATAAATATTTTGAGCCTCAGCTATGTCAACTTCCAATTCAAGTTTTTCAACATTGTCAAAAATTTCCAAAATGGCTTCTGCCTGCTGAATTTCAAGACTTTGTGCAAGCCGAGAAATATTTTGGGTAATTTTTTGGCTAAAAATTTGGTTCGTAGGTTTTTTGTCGATGTTAATGCCGATTCTTTTTGTTTCGTAATTAATATCTATAGCCTGCTGAATTATATTGCTGTCGAGAAATCCGCTCGAATGAACTATCAAATCGTTAAACTGTCGGCTCAACGTGTAGCCGGCAGAAATTTTAAATTCATCCGGGATACTAAGCCCCAAACTTTGCATGTGATAAATGGAACTTTTGCCTTCGTTATACATTTCCTGATAAGTTTGGGCAAATTTATTCATTTTGCCTTTAAGCATAATTTCAAGGATTTTTCTTCTTTCTTCAATGAATATGTCTTTGAGGGTAAAATATTCCTTGCCGAAATATTCATCCATGGCTCTTATAATCTCTGTCAGAGGATTGAGCATAAAGATTCTGAAAAGTTCTTTTTGAGTGTTAATATAATCGCTCTCTGCGCTGAATTCTTTTATCGCGCAGTGAAAATCGCCGCCCGAATACTGAACAAGCGCAAACATGACATTTGATTTTTGAAGAGTAATTTTTGACTGGATTTCGATATGCCCCATAACAAGCTGCGAAGTACCCTTTTGAACTTTTTTATAAGAATTTTTCTTTATTTTATAGCAATATACATCTTCTTCGTCATCAAATTCCTGATACAAAGAAGAAACCGCCCACAGGCTTGCAATCTGTTTTGTAGTTACAATAGAAGGTTTTACGAAGCGTTCAAAAACATCTTTTCCTGTTCCGAATTCGGCAAAATTGCTTTTTGCCTCATCAAGAAGTTCAAGAAAATGTTTTTCCAAATCTTTTTTAGAAAAATTCTGCGCAAGTTGCATGGCGCGTGCGGCATATTTCATGATTTGGGTGGTTTCAATACCGGAAATTTCCGAGAAAAACCAGCCGCAGCTTGTGTACATAAGCATTGCCTGACGCTGCATTTCAAGAAGCTCCATTGCTTTTACTTTTTGTTCTTCTGAAAGTTCGGATTTAAAATTTTCTTTCTGGAATTTTTTAACTGTCATTTCGCTTCTGTCTAAGATGACATCAATATAATTGTTTCTTGCATCCCATGAGTCTTTAAAATAATTTTTGCCTTCTTTTTCAAAAATCAAAGCAAGCTCGTCCCTGAGATAATCAAGCGCATCTCTGAGCGGCTTCCTCCATTTTTGATTCCAACCCGGATGACCGCCGGTCGAACAGCCGCAATCTTCTTTCCAGCGGCCTATTCCATGAAAACAACTCCATGAAGAAGACTGTTTTATGTCAACTTCATATAGACTGGGGTATTTGGCAAGATACTGTGAGTAATTTACAAGGGTAAATCCTTCTTCCTTTGCCTTTACCCGAAGGACATAAGAAAGTGCCATGTCGCCGAATTTAGTGTGATGTCCGTAGCTTTCGCCGTCTGTTGCTATGTTTATAAGCTGAGGATATTCCCTGTGGTCGGAAACCCCTTCTTTAAGCCTTCTTATAAATTTGTTCCCGTCTTTTAGAACATCGTCAAACGCCACCGATTTTGAAATCGCACCGTCATAGAAAAATAAATCTATATATTTTTTTGGAGAAGATTTAATGTAATACCTGTATGCCATTGCAGGATCTATGTTTCCCCAGCTTACATCGGTCCAGTCTTTTTCACCGAGCCTTCTGACTTTCAAAGCCTGATAAGGCGAAAGTATGGTAAATTTTATATCATTTTCTGCCAAAACTCTCAAAGTTTCATCATCAACAGCGGTTTCTGCAAGCCACATTCCTTCGGGTTTTCTGCCAAAACGCGCCTCAAAATCTTTTATGCCCCAAATCACCTGTGTTTGTTTATCCTGCTCGCTTGCAAGCGGCATTATCATGTGATTATAAACCTGCGCTATCGCATTTCCATGCCCGTCTCTTTGGTGAACACTTTCGATATCGGCTTTTATTACACGCTCATAAGCAAGCGGAGCAAAATTTTCCATCCACGAAAGAAGAGTCGGTCCGAAGTTAAAACTTATCATAGAATAGTTGTTTACAACATCAAGAATTCTGTTTCTGCTGTCAACTATTTTTGAAACCGAATTGGGGTTATAGCATTCGTTGTTTATTCTCTCATTCCAATCGTGAAAAGGTGCTGCCGTATCTTGCAATTCAATGGCTTCAAGCCAGGGGTTTTCTCTGGGGGGTTGATAAAAATGTCCGTGAATTGCAAGAAAAACTTCTTTATGACTCATTCCTAAACTCCGAATAACTAAACGGTAACACTTTTATAGCACAAATTTTATGTTTTGTCTATTAAAAGAAAAAGGTGTTTTGGTTGAAAAGTCGAACAGTCGAAGAGTTGAAAAGTTCATGGGCTTGTAAATTCTTCTCACCTCTCACCATTTACCATTTACTATTTACTATTTACTATTTACCTTCTTATCCTTTGCTTTTGAACTTAAAACCCTGAAATTCTCGACTTCAAGCCAAGGATCCCCGAGTGCGTTTGAAAAAACATATGCGTCAAATTCAACTATATCACCCGGTTCAAGGTCTATATGTTTTTCTGCAACCTCGCGCTTCATAAATATTTTCATCTCTGAAAGCGGAACTACATGATTTATTACGTCATCTCTTTTAATCAAAAAACTTATGTATTTTTCCGAACTTCTAAATGCAGGTTTATAATCAAGCCCCAAAGTTGAAAATTTATCGAATTTAGCATTAATTTTAACCCTTTTATTCAAATATTTTGTTGGATTTGCCACTATATCAAGCGACTTTGCATCAACATAAACAGGTGCCGAAGGCTGTAAAACTGTTTTTTGAACAACAACAGATTTTTTCTTTTGAGGCTGTGCCTGAACATCAAGTGCAAGCCCAAAGCCTAAAATCGCAACTGTTAAAGCTAAAAATAAACTTATTTTATTTTTCATTATTTTTTACCCTCTCTTTAAAATTCATAAAATCATTTTAGCACAATCAATTTTTTTTTAATTGTCGCAGTTACTTATTTTTGAGAATTCAAAAAATTTGTAAGCAAAATCGGAACAAATTTTGCATTCAGTGCCGAAAAATCAAAGACAAATTCATTAATCCCGGCATCTTTAAGCTCTTCAATCTGGTCAAATCTTTGCATAATTTTATCTTCAAACATGTGCATCCTGCAAAAACCGTCAACCGTAAAAGGATAAATCTTTTTTAAAGAAGGGTCTTTAAGTGCATATTCGCCTTTATGACAAGGGGCTTTGCACGAAAGTCTCGATATTATCGCAGAATCATTGTTTAAAGGACAAAGCCCTAAACTGGGAACCCTTATATTCCCTGCAACCGTATATTTTCTGTTGTTGATTAAATTTTTGATTTTTTTAATCGTGTGGATTGTACTTTCCCCCTCACTGAAGCCCGTAAAATCAACTGTATCAATCGGGTGAAGATTATTAAGACAAGTAATAGACATACTGTTTAAAAGATTTATCCCCTGCCCTATTTCTATGGGGATTCTGTTCAAATCATTATCGTTAATAACCGCCCAAAAATAGCCGATATTATTAATTATCAAAGAACTGGGTATGGGCGGAGTCAGGCAAAGATTTTTTACATACTCAAAAACCCTGTCAAAATCTCTTTCAATCAAAATTCTGGGGGTTGAAAGCTGAAGTTTTATTCCTTGCGCCTCACAAAACTTCTTAACTTTAACAATAATTTCGTTAAAACTGCTTTTTGAAAGGTCAGATGTAGAAAGAATTTCACCGTATTCGATTGAATCAACAGGATTATAGCCTAATTTTTGAATAAATTTTTTGGTCTGATTAAGCTGCTCAAGTCCTGAGAGTCTTAGATTTATCTTAAAATCCGGGTCTTTTTTATATGGTGCTTCTTTCTTGAGTTTTGTGCGCTTAATTTCCCAGTCAAATTTCTGGATATTTCTGCTGAATTTGAAATCTCTACCTTCGGCACTGACCATTTCACCTGAAAAATGATCTGTCCGATAAAAACTGTTTCTGACATGTTTAAAGGGCAGTTTTTGGTTTTTGAACATTTTTGGCTTATCCAAAATCTTTTCTACCAGTTCAATTCCTTCTAAAATTTCTTCCGGGGAGCCAAATTTTCCTTTAATAACAACACTGTCTATAGCTTTTAATTTTTTAATATCTTCAGCGCACCACGGTAGATTATCCGAATCTATTGCAAGCGGAAGATTAGTGTATTTTTTTATTTTTGCGATATTTTTCATATAAATTTCTTCGGTGATAATTATCTGATCAACTTTATGAAAAGTATTTACAAAATCAATCCCCGAAAGATTATGAATGTCAAAATAAGAATCTATAATTATCTTAAAGGGCAGGGAAAAAACTTTTATCGCCTCTAAAACCGCAAAACTGTTGATAAAAATTCCGTCAATTTTTGTAGTTTTTAAAAACCTTATCATTTTTTTTATTTCAACCAAATCTTCTTCTGAGATATCATGTTTGAAATTTATATAAATTTTGCAGGAATTTTTGTGAGCAGCCTCAATAAATTCATTTATATACTCAAAGTTGTTATTCAAAAACCTGTCGTAATAAACATAAAAATCGCGACATTTAGTGTGAGGGATAAATTCCTCAATGTCTTTAGGCTCTTTAACAGGTGCGATTACAGAAATATCTTTCATAGATTATATTGTACAATTTTAATTTACGAAAATAAATGCTTTGTTAACAAAGTTAATATCTTTTACAGAAAATAATAATAATGCTAAAATATTGAATGGGGAAAAGTGCTTTATTTTAGTGGTATAATTTGAATAAAATACATCGAATAAGGGATACTTTATACCTAAGTCAATTATAGAATTAATTAAAGCTGTATTTATTTTATCAGGGTGGGAAATGGTTAGCGGATTGGATAATGAAGAAGAGAATATAAGATATTCCGAAGTCGGAATCAAAAACGTCGAAAGCGTTGATAATTCTGCCGAAGAAAAAAAGGGTTTTATCCTTGTAAAAAACCGTAATGAGGGCATAGCACTTGTTGTTGTGGGAATTTTACTTGTTTGTGCTCTTGGATATGCAAGTTTCACACAATATTCAAATAACTCCCAAAATGTTGACACATCAGCCTCAGAAGCCCTTTTGGCAGAAGCTCAGCAAAAAGGACTTCAAAGCCTTGAACAAACAGACTCAGCAGAACAAATACAGCAAGATGCTCAAGACATTTATTCTAAAACCCTGGCACTTAAAGGAGAAAAAGCCCCTGATAATATGCCTTCACAGTCTCAAAAAAGAGTTCAGATACCGGTATCACAAACAAGCTCACCTCAAACCGCAAGCAACAATGACGATGTTGAAATTGTATCTAAAAAAAATGCAGGAAAGTTGCTTAACGTTGACAAAAGAGTCTTAATACAGGTTTCAGAATCAGGCAGACAAAATCCCTTTGTCCCTACAGGAGAGCTTTCAATGTTGTCGGCACCGAAATTCACACTTATAAATCCTCCTGACCAATTAGGAACGGGCTCTGATGCAGATAAAGTTATGGGCACAACAATCTCGGGTATTTTATACGACAGATACAGCCCTTCGGCTATAATAAACATAGGCGGAAACGATTATTTGGTCAAAAAGGGTGATGTAATAAACAACTACAGAGTTTTGGGCATTTCAAAAGATCAGGTCGTTGTACAACTGGGACAAAATGTTTATAAAGCAGGTGTAGGACAACTTCTTGTGCAAAGTGAAATTAATTACAACACCATTGCAAATCTGGAAAAGAAATTTGCCGGAAATGATGTTTCAATAAAAGTTAAGAAGAAGAAAAAATAATTAACAGGGAGCAATAAATGAAAATTACAAAAATTTTATCATGTTTTATGGTCAGTGCTTTTTTAATGACATATATAGCACCCATTGGCTTTTGTGCACAAGAAATTCAACTAAGAGCAAATAAAATTGCCGAAAAAGAACCTTTGCCCACAGTGCTTAAGCTAGAAGGCGAAATTTCAATAACAAAAAGTAATCCTAAAATAAGTTTAAGCCTCAGGGATTCTGATGTAAAACAAGTATTAAGGATGTTTGCGGATAAAGCCGGCTTAAACATTGTTTTCCACAATTCAGTTGACGGGAAAGTAACTTTAGATTTGGTTAATATGCCCTTAAACGATGCTTTTAAGCTTGTTATGCAAATAAGCGACTTAACCTACTACATCGACAAAAACACTATGGTAGTAGCGTCAGCAAGTGCGGCACAATCACTAAACCTTTCCAAACAAGAAATGGTGGCAATTCCTGTTAAGTACGTAGAAGCTTCTCTTTTGGCAGAATTTATGAACAAAAACATTTTCTCAATAAACAAGCCCGGGCTTTCAAATTCACAAATCGCAATAACAAACCCTGCGGCTAACGAAATTTTAATCTTCGGAACAGATAATGACGTTAAAATGGCACAAAAAATAATTGAAAAATTTGATGTCAAACCTTCTTCAGAAACCTTTGCTGTAAACCATACAACACCTAAAGAAATGGCAACGCTTCTTTGTACCGTGTTGTTTCCCCCTTCAGGGGCGTCCTCCGGCGGCAGCGCAGGCGGCAAGGCAACCGGCGGAGCCGCAGATGCAGCTTCTGGAGAACTTGCTTTGGGCGAAAATGTTATTGCCTGCGAATATGATAATAAAATATCTGCAGGAAATATCTCATCTTTTAATTCAAAAAGCATGATTATTTCTTATTTTCCCCAAAGAGGAACTATTTCAATTAAAGGCGGCTCACAACGCCAAATCGAAATGATAAAAGAATTTATTGCACAAAACGATGTTAGACAACCTCAGGCATATCTGGAACTTTCCATTATTGAATTAAACGAATCAGGAATGAGAGATTTCAGTAATACATGGCAGTATTTGAGTAAAAATTTCTCGGCAAATTTTGACGGAACGACAAAATCAAATCCTTATTATCCTATGTTTTTCAGAAATGATGAGTACATAGTTACAGATCCTATGAAAACAGGTGATGATGCTACAGTACAAAAAATTCTTAAATATGCGGGAGCACCTTCTTTGGTTTATTCTATTAACTATTTAATTCAAAATCAAAAAGGAAGAGTGCTTGCAAACCCCAGAATCATGATAACAAACGGACAAACCTCAACCGTTGATTTGACTGCAGATTATGTGAAAACAGTTAAATCTGAAGTTCTTGCAAACAGCGGCGGGATGGCAGGTGCCGTTCAAAAAACTTACGAAATAGGCTCCGATGAAGGCATAAAAGTAGAAATGATTCCATTTATAAGCCCTGACGGCTATGTAACGTTAAATATCAAGCCGGAGTATTCTACCGTAAAAGAAAAAATATACACCCCAAATGCCGATGATCCGACCGTTAAAGATTTGGCTGTTACGCTCCTTCAAAGAAGAAATCTTGATCTTAAAAATATAAGGATAAAAGACGGCGAGACCCTTGTTCTTGCAGGGATGATAAGAGAAGATGAACAAAAAAGTGTTTCAAAAATTCCTGTTTTAGGCGACCTGCCAGGTGTCGGATTTTTCTTCCGCAACACCAACACTACAAAATCAAAACAAGAGCTTGTAATAATGATTACACCGAAAATAATAAAAGATAATGATGAATTGGTCCAAAATGAAGGTGCAACACTATAAATGGAAAACGTATTAGAAAAACTCAAAGACAGCATAAATAAAGATATTGTTGCAAAGTTTAATAAAACTATCCTTGAAAATTACCAATTTTTACCTATAAACATGAAAGGAGAGTGCCTTTATGTTGCAACAAATCCTTCTGCAGAAAAAGAAACAATTGCAAAAGTCGTCAAAAGCATGGGGATTGTTGATGTTAAATTTATACAAATTGCAGAAGTCGAAGTTGATGCTCTTTTAAAATACGTTTACGGAGACGACAGCGGAATAAAAAAACTTCTTGAAGAAGCAAAAAATAAAACTCAAGGACAAACTCAAGAGCAAAACCCTGCAAACGGAGAAGAGGCACCTAAGAAAAAAATAGGTGAAATTCTTATAGAAAAAGGCTATATAAATGAAGAACAGCTTCAAAAAGCACTTGAAGAAGGTAAAAGATTAAAAATGCCTTTGGGCTCAGCTTTGTTTAAGTTAGGTTTTATAACTCTTTCGCAATTAAAAGAAACTCTTAAGGATCAACAAGGTTATGATATGGTCGATTCAGACCAACTAAAAGTTCAGGAAAAAGTAATAAACATGCTGCCTGAAGATTTTGTAAGGGCAAACAAAGTAATACCGATATCTTCTGACGGAAGCACTCTTGTTGTAGGGATGGTAAAACCTGATAATAAAAAAGTTCTCAAAGATATAGTTTTTCTTACAGGTCAAAAACCCCGTGCCATGTTAATCACACACTTTGAATTCCAAAGTTTTGTCGAAACAGAATACAGCGCAACAAAAAAAGAAACAAATAAAATTATAAAAGAAATTGAAGAAGAAAATCTGGAGTTTACCGAAGAAGAAAGTCTTGCAGATCAGGTTGAAAGAGAACTTCAAGATACTTCAGGAACTGTTGTAAAATTTGTAAATAAAATAATAACAGATGCCATTGACAATAAAGTCAGTGACATACACATTGAGCCCCGACTTGAAAACTATGTTGTAAGATACAGAAAAGACGGTATTTTAAGACAGATTATAGAAGTCCCTCCAAGAGTTGAGATGTCGGTTATAACACGTTTTAAAGTTATTTCAAGGATGAATATTGCCGAGCGCAGAAGACCTCAGGACGGAACTTTTTCATTAAAATATAAAGGAAGCTCTTATGACTTCAGGATAAACACCCTGCCTGTGGGCGGCAAAGAAAAAGTTTGTATAAGGGTTCTTGCACCTGCAGTAAGCTTAAATTCTTCCGACAAAGAAATTCATCTTATGGGCGGGATGCCTGAGGATATTGAAAAAATTAAAAAAATGACAAGCTGCCCTAACGGTATAATCTTAACTTCAGGACCGACCGGATCAGGTAAAACAACGACCCTTTATTCGGTGCTTAAAAGTTTAAACGATGAAGAAGTAAACATCACAACAATTGAAGACCCTGTTGAAATAAAGCTGGAAGGACTAAACCAGTCTCAGGTAAATGCAAAAGCAGGGATTACATTTGCGTCTTGCATGAGAGCCATACTAAGACAAGACCCTGATATTATTCTGGTCGGTGAGATAAGGGATTACGAAACACTTGAAGTTGCAATTTCTGCAGCACTTACCGGTCACCTTGTTTTAAGTACGGTTCACACAAATTCGGCTGCCGCCACAGTCACTCGACTGGTTGAAATGGGGGCAAAAGATTATCTTGTATCTTCTACTTTATCGGGCGTAATAGCACAAAGGCTTGTAAGAAAACTTTGTGACGACTGCAAAGACGGCTATTTTCCAAGTAAAGAAGAAGCTTCAAAAATTTTGATTGACGAAGGCGAAATTGAAAAATTCACAAAAACCAAAGTTTACAGACCTATAGGTTGCAGTAATTGCGATTATACAGGGTTTAAAGGGCGTTTAGGCGTATATGAAATTATGCCCATAACAAAAGAAATAAAAAAATTAATAGCAACAGGCGCACATGATATCGACATAGAAGAAGCCGCAATCGCCTGTGGCATGAAAACTCTTAATCAAGCCTGTTTAAGTCATATAATAAACGGGTTTACAACAATTGACGAATTTGTCAGGGTATTAGGCTTGGCAAATGAATAACGAGGAATTAAATGACGGTATTTAGCTACGTAGCACTAAAAAATAATAATGATGTGGTTAAAGGCAAAATTGAAGCTTCTAACATTAAAGAAGCGCGCGACCACATAAGAAAGCTGAACTTAATTCCGACAAAAGTTTACGAAGAATCTCAAGCAAAAACCGTGGCAAAAGTTGATGCAAAAAAAATTCAGACTTTAGGCTTACAGGACAAAATAGATTTTACTTCTACCTTTCAAATACTTACCCAATCAGGAATTCCGGTCATTGAAGCCCTCGTTTTTATGGAAAATGATGCTGCAAAATTAAAAATAAGACTTGTGGCAAAAGAATTAAGAAGACAGATTATGGCAGGTTCAACCTTTGCCGACACCATTGCAAAATATCCCAAAATCTTCGGACAAATTTACATAGGGCTTGTAAGAGCGGGGGAAGATTCCGGTGAATTGGAAAAAACGCTTGACAGGCTTTTGGAATTATTGAAAAAAGAAGCTGCAATCAAATCAAAAGTTGTGGGAACCCTTATGTATCCGGCTTTTGTAATTTTGTTGGCAATGGTAGTAGTAACGGTCATGCTTGTATTTGTATTTCCTGCGTTTAAAGACATGTTTGACAACCAAGGCAAACCTCTGCCATGGATAACTGCTGCATTAATGTCTATCGGAGAATTTTTAAAAACTTACTGGGTTTTAATCCCGATAATTTTCGGCTCGGTAATCTTTGGTGTTACTTTCTTGCTTAATTGGGAGCCAAGCAAAAGAAAAATAGACGAATTTGTTCTTAAAGTCCCTATATTATCGGATTTAATACAATTTTCCAATTTTTCAAACTTTATTGCGGTAATGCAGGTGGCATACGATGCGGGTGTTCCGATTGTGGATTGTCTTTACCTGTCAAATTTAACCATAAGTAATTATACACTGCAAGATAAAGTATCACAGGCAACAACAAAGGTTCAGCAGGGGCAACACTTATCGCTTGCCTTGCGCTCCACTCAAGTAATGCCCAAGATGATTTTGTTTATGATTGCAACAGGTGAGCAGTCAGGTAGGCTGGGTGAAATGCTTTTGCAGGCAACAGCTTTCATCGATAAAAAACTTGATGCAATAATTGATTTAATGACAAAAATGGTTGAGCCTATAATGCTTATCGTTATAGGAAGTATTGTACTTGTGTTGGCACTTGCGCTTTATTTACCGCTATTCAGCTCGTACATGACGGATTAAATATTGGAGGCATTATGACAGAAGAAAATGATTTTATTTCAGGAGTTTGGTCGGAAAAGGTTTTGGTGGTAACTCAAGACTACGAAATCAAGGGCTACGTTTTTATGCCTAAAACAGGAAAGAAAAATCGTATTCTTTCAGACATCCTCAACGGCGGGAAACGTTTTGTTGCGATAAAAGATTGTGAAATTTCATATCGCTTTCTTACAAACAGAAGAACAGAATATCATAACTTTCTTCAGCTTAACCTGAATTCGATTGTGCTTTTAAGACCGACAACAGAAGACGAATAAACGGTAAATAGAATTGAAAACGATAGTAATTACAGGGGCGACATCAGGATTAGGAAATTTACTCGTAAAAGAGTATGCAAATATGGGCTGTCTTATTTTTGCAGGATATAGGAATGAGAAATTTATAAAAGAGTTGGAGCAAATTTCGCAAAATGTCATTCCTTTTTATATTGACATGTCAAAAAAAGAAACTGTTGTTAATGCGGCAAAATTTATCTGTGAAAAAACTGATAAAATCGATGTTTTAATAAACGCAGCAGGCTTTGTGGTTGCAGGTGCTATGGAGTGTTTAAATACTGATAAAATAAAAGAACAGTTTGAAGTAAACACTTTTTCTCATCTTGAATTCACGCAGGGGCTTTTTTCAAAATTGCAGGGCGCAAGAGTTATTAATATAAGCTCAATGGCAAGTTTCGGGATATTTCCTTTCATTGCCCCATATTGTGCATCCAAAAGAGCTTTGGATATTTTGTTTAACTCGATGCAGATAGAATGCGGACACGATATAAAAGTGATTTCAATAAAGCCGGGTGTTATAAAAACCCCGCTTTGGGATAAATCAATTAAAAATAACCAAGAGGATTTGGGCGGAAATCAAAAGTACCAAAGGGAATTTGAATTTTTGGCAAAAAATGCCCAAAAGAATAATAAAAAAGGTTTAGAGGCACAAAAAGTAGCTGAAATTATTGTAAAAATAAGCGAATGTAAAAACCCCAAAGCCTCTTATACAATAGGTAAAGACGCATTTTTTGCACAACTCTTGTCACACCTGCCGCAAAATTGGATGAACTTTTTGGTTAAAAAAGGATTTGAAGCAAGATTAAAAAAACAGCCCTAACTTTTTAAAAATATCTCGATGAACCCGTCGAGGTCGCCATCCATGACAGCATCAACGTTTCCGACTTCAAAGTTTGTGCGGTGGTCTTTGACCATTTTATAAGGGTGAAAAACGTAAGAACGAATCTGTGAGCCGAAATTTATGTCAAAATTCTGACCTTTTAATTCTGCAAGTTTCTTTTCATGCTCTGCCTGTTTCAGGGCAAGAAGCTTTGAGGCAAGAACCTGCATCGCATTTTCCCTGTTTTGAAGCTGAGAGCGTTCCTGCTGACACTTGACCACAATTCCTGTGGGTTTGTGATAAATCCTTACAGCAGTTTCCACCTTATTAACGTTTTGACCGCCCGCACCGCCTGAACGCATGGTCTCGATTTCAATATCATCTGGCGGAATAACAATTTTCTTCTCAAAATCTTCAATAATAGGCGATACCTCACAGGATGCAAAACTTGTCTGACGCTTTCCGTTTGCGTTAAAAGGCGAAATCCTCACCAGCCTGTGAACCCCTTTTTCTGCCTTTGCGTAACCGTAAGCAAACTTGCCTGAAATTTTTATTGTTGCTGATTTAATCCCTGCTTCTTCGCCATCTGATTTGTCGAGTAAATCTACTTTCCAACCTTTGCCCTCTGCCCAACGGCTATACATTCTCAAAAGCATCTCCGCCCAATCCTGAGCGTCTGTGCCGCCTGCACCTGCATTTATCGACAAAATCGCATCGGCATCATCGTATTCTCCCGATAGCATTTGCCTGATATCGTATTTGTCAAGCTCTTTTTCAAGATTAGAAAGGTTTTCAAAGGTTTCTTGAACCAAGTCTTCTTCGCCTAATTCTATTGCCACTTCGGCATCGTCAAGAATATTCTGCCAGCGTGAGGTTAATTCCAAATTCTCTTTAATTTCTCGTACCTGAGCCCCTAAAGAAGAAGCCTTATTCTGATCAGCCCAAATTTCGGGTAATTGCAATTTAAATTCAATTTCAAACAGTTCTTTTTTTAATTTTTCAGGGTCAAAGACAGTCTTGTGCTTTTTGCACACGAGCCTTCAGATTATTAAACTTTTGTTTTAATTCTGTTTCCATTATTTACCTTTTGTTGTTAGGCTGGAAAGCCCAACCTACTTTTACATTTTCCCCTTATTTGTTGCAAATTCGCTGTCAAGGCGGAGGAAAACAGGTTTTATATCTTCTTTTTCTATTAATTTGCCCTGCTTTATGTTATTCAAATTTAAATCGTCAAGTTTTGTTTTTAAATCAAATTTAAGCTGATTTGCCATATCCTGTGCGATATTAGGACAGAAAGGATAAATCAAAACGCAAACAACACACATAATTTCAAGAACATTAGTTAAAACCTGTCCGCATTCGTCCCATTTTTCTTCCTTTGCTAAACTCCACGGTGCATTTTCGGCAACATATTTGTTGGTTAAATCAACAAGTGAAATTATTTCGTTTGCGGCTTCCTGGATTTCAAAATTATCAAAAAGTTTTTTAACTTTTTCAACGGTTTCTAAAGGTTTTATAGGGCATTTATCTGAATTCCAAAGTACATTTACCCCTCCTTCAAAGTATTTTACCAGCATTGAAAGCGTGCGGTTTAATAAATTTCCCATATTATTTGCCAAATCGGCGTTGACTTTTTCTTTAAAATCTTCGTCGGAAAAGTTGCCGTCTTTGCCGAACGGTGCCGCTGTTGCAAGATAATACCTGAGGGCATCAGGCGTTTGCAGTTCCCAGTTTTTCATAATTTCAACCGGAGAAATGACATTGCCTAAAGATTTTGACATTTTTTCCTGATTTATATTAATAAATCCGTGCACAAAAAGGTGTTTAGGAAGTTCCAAGTCTAATGCAAGCAAAATTGCAGGCCAGTAAATCGCATGGAATTTTAGAATGTCTTTTCCGATAACTTGAACATCGGCAGGCCAGTATTTTTTGAAGGTATCGCAAGGTTTTTCAACATCATAACCAAGTGCGGTTATATAATTAGAAAGCGCGTCAATCCAAACATAAATTATCTGGGTGGAATCATCCAGTACATCAATTCCCCACGAAACGTTTTCTTTAGAGCGCGAAACAGAAATGTCTTCGATATTTTCAAGCTGATTTAAAACCTCATTTGCTCTGAAGGCAGGCACTATAAAATCGGGGTTTTCTTTTATGTGTTTAATTATCGCATCTTTGTATTTGGTGAGTTTAAAGAAATAATTTTCTTCGCTTACCAATTCGGGCTCAACATTATGTACGGGACATTTACCCCCGATTAAATCTTTTTCGTTCAAAAAGCTCTCACAACCGCTGCAATAAAGCCCTTGATACGAGTGTTTGTAAATATCGCCCTGCTCATACAATTTTTTAAAAATCTGTTGAACGATTTTTTTATGATTATCATCTGTTGTTCTGATAATTTGGCTGTAATTAACTTCCAAAACTTTCCACGCTTGTTGAAATTTTGCAAAATGCTCATCGCACATTTGTTGCGGGCTAATCCCTTTTGCCGCGGCGGTTTTTTGGATTTTAATCCCGTGTTCGTCTGTTCCTGTCAAAAAGTAAACGTCATCGCAACGCTGCGAAAAATGTCTTGCGATGACATCGGTTAAAATCTTTTCATAAGCGTGTCCGATATGCGGTGCACCGTTTACATAATCTATTGCGGTGGTTAAGTAAAATTTTTCCATGGAATTATTATATCAAAAAAGTGAATAAATGACGCAGTTCTTTTTGAACGAAGTGAAAATTAGAAATGTGTCATTGCGAGTGAGTAAATGATTTGACTTATTGTTACTCTCATCCGCCTTTTCGTCGTTGCGAGGAAGAAATTTATTTCTGACGAAGCAATCTAACCCATTTGTAAAATCAAAAGATTGCCACGCGCCCTTCGGGCACTCGCAACGATGTGAAAAGTCATTCTGAGGGTTTCACCCGTTCAGCTATTCAGCGAAAATCACTTTTTAAAATAATCGCAAATAAGCGTTTTTTTGCGCGGAATTATTTTTTTTATTTTTGAAGTCAAAGTGTTATTTTCAACATCCTGAAGTTCTTTTTTCAAAATTGCTTTTTCCAAAACGACCTTATTGTAAAGATCGGAGCATATAGAAGATTTGTCAACATGAGCTTTCAGCTTTGCCAGTTGAACTTCTTTTTCCTGTATGGTTTTTTTTAAATCATCAACATCTTTTTTATTCACTGAGAAACCCTCTTGATGCTTCAGTCGGAATAATAACAGAATACTTTTTTTTAAAAATTTTGAAATCCGTCCAATGGTGGATTTTCAACACTTAACAAGCTCGGAGGCAAAATTGAATCCCATTTCAAGAGCCTTCAAATTCAGCGGCAAAAGATTTTTTCTGTGTTCGGGCAAAACGCTGTCGAGTGCACTATGCAGACTTTGAATTGAAGTTAAGTTACTTACTTTTGCAAGAATTCCCAGAGAAATTATGTTTGAAATTTTAACCTCGCCCAAATCGTTTGCGATATTTGTAATCGGCGCAAAAACGTAATTTATGTCATTTCTCGGTTTTTCTTCATTTATAAGCGAGGAATTTGCGATTATCCAGCCGCCTTTTTTAATTTTGGGCAAAAATTTATCAAAGGAAGGCTGGTTTAAAGCCACAATAAAATCGGCTTCTTTTTTGCTGACAGAGCTTACTTCGTCTTCCGACACGACAACTTCGCAATTAACCGTTCCGCCGCGCATTTCAGCCCCGTAGGAGGGAAACCATGTGACGTTTTTCCCGTCAAGCATAAAAGCCGTTGCAAGCACTTCGCCTGCAAGCAAAATTCCCTGACCGCCGAATCCTGCCAATATTATACTGTTTTCATTCATGTTTTTTCCTTTATATTAGCTGAACGGGTGAATGGGTGAACGGCTGAAAGGTTAATATTTTTGTTGCTTCGCAACAAATTGAACCTATTCACTTATTTACTTATTCACCTATTCACTTCTATTTACCATTTACTATTTACTATTTACTAATTTAAACTCTCCCAACGGATAGATTTGAAATAACTCGTCTCTGACTCTTTGGTGGGCTTTTTGAGGGCTCATGCGCCAGTTTGTAGGACAGGTTGCAAGAATTTCCACAAATGCAAAGCCCAAGCCTTCAAGCTGAATTTCAAAAGCCTTTTTGATTGCCTGCTTTGTTTTTCTTATGTTTGGGATGCTGTCTAAAGAGCACCTTGTCGCATAAACCGTTCCGTCGCAAAGTGCGATTTGTTCTGCGATTTTAATCGGATACCCGTGATACTCTTTGTTTCTGCCGGTGGGCGAAGTTGTTGTAACCTGCCCCATAACGGTAGTGGGTCCGCCCTGTCCGCCTGTCATTCCGTAAGTTGTGTTATTTATGCAAATTGCGGTTATTTTTTCGCCTCGAAGTGCTGCGTGCATGGACTCTGCAAGCCCTATTGAAGCAAAATCGCCGTCACCCTGATAAGTCAAAACAAAATTGTCGGGTTTTGCTCTTTTAACACCTGTTGCAACTGCCAAAGCCCTTCCGTGAGGTGCTTCCACGCAGTCTATATCCAAAAAGTCATAAAGCATTACAGAACAGCCAATCGAAGAAACCCCAATAGTTTTTTCCCTTAAACCCAATTCATCCATGACTTCTGCAATAAGTTTTATTGCTACCCCATGGTCGCATCCGGGACAAAACGGGAATTTTGCGCCTTTTTTTATTGATTTTGGTATTTCAAATACTTTATTTTCTTTGACTTCAATCATTTATAAGCCTTTCGATTTTCGAAACAATTTCTTCAACTCCAATTAACTGCCCTGCCGATTTGCCCTGAAATTCAACCCGAACTTGACCGTTTACGGCAAGTTTTACATCTTTGAGCATCTGCCCCATGTTCATTTCTACAACAAGAAATTTTTTTGTTTTGTTTGCAAGTTCTTCGATTTTTTTTGAAGGAAAAGGCCAAAGAGTTATCGGTCTTAAAATTCCCACTTTTTTGCCCTGTTTTCTACATTCTTTAACTGCGGATTTTACGTTTCTTGTTATGCTTCCAAAACACACCACAATAAGCTCGGCATCTTGCGTTTGGTACTCTTCGAATTCGACTTCGTTTTCTTCGATTTTTTTGTATTTTTTAAACAATTTATCAATTCTTTTAATCAAATTTTCTTCCAGAGGCTCAAGCGAAAAAATCGCTCTCGATTGTCTGTTTTTTGCTCCTTCAAGAGCCCAATCTTTGTTTGAAATTTCAGGATACGGATATTTACCGATTTCAACCGGAGCCATCATCTGCCCCAAAAGCCCGTCCGCAAGAAGAATTACCGGATTTCTGTACTTATGGGCAAGAAAAAACGCTTTATAGGTCAAATCAACACATTCCTGAACGGTGGAAGGCGCAAGGGTAATTATTTTGTAATCGCCGTTTCCGCCGCCGATTGTCGCCTGATTATAATCTGCCTGCGAAGGGTAAATGTATCCAAGTCCCGGTCCTGCTCTCATAACGCTTATCAAAACAGCAGGAAGCTCATCCGATGCTATATAGGATAAAGCCTCTTGCATAAGTGCAACCGCACACGAAGATGATGAAGTCATCGCCTTAACCCCAGTTGAGCAAGCCCCCAAAACCATGTTTATTGCAGCAAGTTCACTTTCTGCAGAAACATAGCCCCTTTTAAGCTCGGGCATTTTTTTGCTCATATACTCGCCAATTTCGCTCTGAGGAGTTATCGGGTAACCGAAATAACAGTCACATCCTGCATTTACCGCGGCTTGAGCTATTGCGTAATTACCTTTTATTAATTGTTTCATTTGTTTGCCTTTTTGTTTTAGTAAATGATAAATAGATTTTTTAAACTTCTATTCAATATTTCCTATTTACTACCTCGGTTATAGCCATATCGGGACATCTCATTGCACACATGGCGCATGCGATACACTCATTTTTTTCGTCAACAAATTCAACCGGAAAATGTCCCAGAGAATTTGCTTCAGAGCCTATCATTATAAGTTTTTTCGGGCAAACTTCGACACAAAGATAACAAGCTTTGCACTTTGTTTTGTCAATTTTTATTCCGCTCATCTTATCCCCAAAATTAAACTCATATCCAATATATTTTAACACAATAAGTATCAAATTAGAAATATTTGCTTAATATAAAAAAAGAACTTTACAATCGTAATATTTAATAAATAGTGAAACCTTTGTAGCCAGAGGGTTTTGGGGTTTTGCCTTCTTTGACGGAAAAATTTTATTTACAATCTCTTTCACATCGGGCTATTACTTTGGTAAAATATACTCTGTGGTATTTATGGGGATGAGAAGTTAATGGCAGACAAGAATTTAGAAAATATTGAGTATAAGTTTGAAAGTATCAATAACCTTTTAGAAGCGATGAGAGCTCAAAATGCGGCAAACGCAGGGGATGTTGATAAGGTTTTGGCAAATATTAACCTTAAGCTGGACACTATATCCGACGAAGAAAATACCGATTTGATAAAGGTTTTTCTTGCAGAACTCAAAAGAAGCCTTGAAGAAAGACACAATTTTGTTTCTTCCAAATTTGTAGAAATGGAAGAAGCTTATAAACAGCTTGTCGAAAAAGCAGGCGAAAGTGTAAAAGCGCAAGACATAAAACAAGTTTTTGACATTATTGCCACAAACCTTAACGTGTTTTCCAAAGAAGTTTTTACCCAAAAAGAACTGCTTAATCAAATAAATACAAAAATGGAAGAATCCAAGCTTGACGATACTGCCAAAAAAGACATCCTAAAAAACATTTCGCTTTTAAAGGTCGAATTGGAAAAATTCAACAACGGATTTGAATCAATCATCCTTAACTTGGGAAGCAATTTCCAAACAATGTCTGAAAGCCTTCTTAAGCTTGATCAAAGCGAGGCTTTAGCTGATGTTAAAAAAGATATTGAAAATATTTTTCTGTCTTCTAATGCTGTTTTATCGACCCTTCAGGTAATAGACCGCAAAAACAGGGAACTGGAAGATGTCTTAACTCAGG
This sequence comes from Candidatus Gastranaerophilaceae bacterium, assembly GCA_035354275.1. GTDB lineage: Bacteria > Cyanobacteriota > Vampirovibrionia > Gastranaerophilales > Gastranaerophilaceae > DAOQAU01. Next base: position 2,696 of record DAOQAU010000012.1, on the reverse strand, counting down.
TTGTTACAAAAGAAGATTTTAAAATCGAACAGGATCAAGTCGCAAAACTTGTCGCCCAAAACATCCAGCTTAGCGATTACATCAGCAAACTCCCCGTAAATGAAGTTGTCGAAGATTTGAACAAAAAAATCGACACCACTGTCGGAGTAATTAATGCACTAAAAAATATCCTCAGCGAAGCAACCGACCAAAACCAAAAAATGCTCAGTGCCCAAATTGAAAATCTTGAATCAAAAATCGCAAACATTTCATCTGAGGAAGAATTTATCGGGTTCAGAAAAGAACTTTCAGACTTTGCTGCAGAGGTTATGCAAAGTTCAAATCTTATGAGAGCAGATCTTTTAGATACAAATTCGGAGTTAAAAAAATTGACCGCATTTATCAATTCTTCAAACCTCAAAAACGATTTTGAAGAAATTGCAAATACCGTAAAGGCTTCTGAAAACAATCTTGCTCAAAATATTTCAGAGGCTTCGTCAAACTTTATACAGTCTGCTTTAAACAACAAAAGCGAACTTGAACAAAACATAATCCAAAGCACCCGACAAATCACGGAAAAAATTGACGCAACCGAAAAAACAGTTTCAGAAAATTCAAAATCTAATCTGACAAACATTTTAGACGGAATCCAAAGTGTTATTTCAAATATTTTTTCTGCAAAAAATGAAATAAATTTATCAAATATAGAAAATTCCGAAAATGTGGAAATAAAAATAGAAGAACTTCAAAAAGATTTAAACGCTTCAAAATCTGCTCTAATCCAAAATTCTAAGAAAAATCTTGAAGAAATAAACACAAACCTTCAGGCCGTAATCAACTTTACAAACGAAACAAGAACTCTATTAGAAGGAAATGTTGCGCAAAATTCCAAGCTTGTGGAAGAAAAACTTGAAGAACTTTCAAAAAAATTAACTGAGGCTCAAAATTTTATAGATAAAAATTCAAAAGAAAGCACCGAAAAAATTTCTGCGCTCAATGAAGAACTTATTGCAGGCCTAAACGCTTTCAAAACAGAATCTCAAGAAGGAGCCACAACAACTGCCGCATGGGTTAAGCAGACAATAACAGAATTGACCCGAGAGCTTGAAGACACAAAAGAAAGCCTTGAAACAAAATCAAAACTTAATTTTGAAGGCTTATTGGCAAAAATTCAAGGAATTTCACAAGAAATCAAAGATTCAAAAGAAGGATTAGAAACAAAGTCGTCAACGAATTTTGAAAATCTGAACAAAAACTTTGATGAAATCTCTAAAGAAATTCAAGGCGTAAAAGAAAATCTTGAAGAAAAGTCAAACCTAAACTTTGAAGGGTTATCAGAAAAAATTCAAGAAATTTCCCACAGTATCGAACAGGCAAGAAACTTAAGCGAAGAGGCTTTAGGTGAAAAGATTTCAAAGCTCAAAGACGAAGTTTCAATTTTACCTTTGACAATCAAAGAAAATCAACAATCTTTCACTCAAGAAAGCAAGATTTTAATTGAAGAAAATTCAAAAGAAATAGAAAATCTTTCAACAAAAATACAAAACCTTATCGGTGGGCTTCAATCAAAAGACAAGCCTTTCCAAGAAGAATTAATGGAAGAAATTTCCGGTATTATCAAAAAGCTTGAGGCGGCTAAAGAAAATTTAAGCAGCGAAAATGCCCAAAACTTAGAAACATTAACCCAAAACTTCACACAAATTCAAGACGGATTAAAAATTTCCGAAGAAAAAATGAGTAATTTGTCAACCGAATTGGGACGAAAAATCGACGGACTTTTGCTTAACTTAACGCAGATGAAAGAACTTTCTGCCGTTAAGGAAGACGAAAACTTCCAAAAAACATTGGAAATCATTGACGGCGAATTTGCCGAAATGGCAGAAAAATTAGAAGAATTAAAAACTTCACAAAAAAGCTTTTGCGAAGAAAATTTTATAAATTTGTCCCAAAAAATAAGCGAAGTAAACCAATTGGTGTCAAATATTTCGGAAGTAAATTTTGATAAATCCTTTGAGGATTTAAAAACAGAAATTCAAGCTATAAACACGGAATTTATAAAATTTAGTGAAAAAATAGAAGAAAGCCCTCAAAAAGTTCAAGCGGCAATGGGCATTTTCGGAGACAAACTGCTTGATAAAATCGATTCACTCGGTGCGGATTTAGGCAAAAACCAAAAAGACACAAGAGAAAAAATTCTTGAAAAACTTGAAGATTTCAATCCTATCGAAAAAATTTCCGAACTGAAATCCGATTTAATCCAAAATCAGGAAGACATAAAAGCAAGCCTTTTTGAAAGATTTGACGAAAATATTGATGTTTCAAAAGACAATCTTGACGAGATGATTTCTCTTAAAAACGGACTTCTTGAAGAAATAGACGTGATGAAAAAAGACCTAAAAGACATGCTCAAAGAAGAAAACGAAGGTCACATCACAAAATTAAAAGCCGACCTGCAGGAATTAATCGACGAGATTACAAAAGCACAGGAAGAAATTGCTTCCCATAAGCTTGATTTATCAGAAATTTTAAAAGTCCAAGACGAAGAGGCAAAAACCCAGATTGCAGAACTTGAAAATACAATCGTAGATGAAATAGCACACAATGTTGAAGAATTTAAAACCTCGGTACAACAAACCGTCAGCCAAATCGAAGAAAAAATTGCAGCCTCTGCGCAAAATTATAATTCATCGCTGAATTCGCTTGTCACAGAAATCAAA
>DAOQAU010000011.1:0-36254 GCA_035354275.1 Candidatus Gastranaerophilaceae bacterium | reverse complement strand
ATTATTGGCGCAGCCGCAAACGTTATTGTGGTGGAAACCTCTGCTAAAGCAGGTCATCCGATTTCTTTTATGGAATTTTTTAAATATGGGGCATTAATTACATTTGTTTCGCTTATTTTAAGTTCAATTTATATTTATTTCAGGTTTTTGATTCATATTTAAGCAATTTCTTTTTGCTTTTTGTTTTTATTAAATTATGACTACGGTAGATAAAAGTGATGTTATAAAAGTTGCAAAACCCAATGTGGGTGTTATTGTGCCGCCCAATGATATACCTAATCCGGAAATTTATAGTGATAAAGAGGCAAGAAAAAAATTTAAAGAATTGCATAAAGATGTTTTTGAAAGCCAAAATAAATTGAAACGCCATAGCGATGCCAAAAACTTTAGGGGACTTTTAATTTCCACCGGCATTGTAGGGGTTTTTTATCTTTTGGCTAAAAATCTTAATCGTCTAAGAATTTTTTAATTTTTCTTAATTCAATGATTCCGACAAGTTTTTTACTCCATGGGCTTAGCAGAACGGGCAGAGAATCTGTGTTTATATCTGCCATAATTTTTGCAACTTCTCTGGCGTCACTTTGAGGATAGGTAAAAACTTTATTAAATCCTTTTTTGAGAAGATTTTTGACAGAATTTTCATGTGACATAAAGTCACAGACTTTTGCGCGACTATTCATTTTCGTGCTCCATAGTGTTTGGGGACATCTTGGATAACAAATTAGCTATGTGTAGTTTAAGTGGAAAATTTTTAAAATACCACTGCCCGACGGAGTTATTTTTTAATAAATTGATTTAAAGCCAAAATGTTATATAATTAGAGAGGAAAGTTTGAATGAGGTTTAAATGAATTATTTTTTTAGTTCTTATTTGGTAACTATTGTAGGGCTTGTTTTGGCATATTTTTGGGGAGAACATGTACATCAGGGAAGCGGCTTGACAACTGTTTTTATAGCTTTTGTACTTAGCGTTTTGGAAGTGAGTTTGTCCTTTGATAATGCTGTTGTAAATGCCATGAAACTTGAAAAAATGAACGAAAAATGGCGTCGAAGATTTTTAACCTGGGGGATTGCGATTGCGGTTTTCGGGATGAGATTTTTGTTTCCCGTGCTTGTAGTTGCTGTTTTTGCTCATTTGGGACTTTTTGAAGTCGTTAAAATAGCACTGACTGATTCTAAAATGTACGAACATTACCTGCATTTGACCCATGCGCCGATTGTTTCTTTCGGCGGAACTTTTTTGATGATGTTATTTCTTGATTATTTTATCAACGATGAAAAAGAGCTTCATTGGCTTAAGTGGATTGAAAAACGATTTAAAGAAATGGGAAACATTAAGGGTGCTGAAACAATTGTGACTTTGATTTTTTTGTTTTTAACCCAGCATTATGTTGTTCAAAATGAAAGACTGTATGTTGTCCTTGCAGGTATTTTCGGCGTGGTCATTTATCTTTTAATAGACGGAATTACTCAATGGCTTGAACAAAAAGAAGAAGAAAGTACGAAACTTATTGCTCAAACCGTTAAAGGGAGCGGCTTAATGGGATTTTTGTATTTGGAATTAATTGACGCTTCTTTTTCATTAGACGGTGTTTTGGGTGCTTTTGCTCTCAGTAAGGATATTTTAATAATTACAATAGGATTGTCAATCGGAGCGATGTTTGTAAGGTCGCTTACGATGATGCTTGTCGAAAAGAAAACCTTAGGCAAATATTTGTATTTGGAACACGGTGCTCATTGGGCAATCGGGGCTCTGTCCTTAATCATGCTTGTTTCTACTTTTTATAAGGTCAATGAGATTTTAACAGGGTCTATAGGGCTAATCTTTATTGCGGGTGCATTTATTTCATCTTTAATCCATAATAAAAAATTGAGGGAAAACGTTGACTGATTTATTAAAATTACCGCTAGTTTCTTTTGTCGTAACTTCTTTTAACTACGAAGATTACGTCGTTAAAACGCTCGAAAGCATTAAAAATCAGACTTATGAAAATATTGAAATAATTGTTGTGGATGATTGTTCTAAAGATAAATCCGTCGAGAAGATAAAAGAATTTGCGCAAAAAAATAAACGTGTTCCAATAAAAATTATCGAACATGATTGTAACAAAGGTCAAATGGCTGCAATTCAGACAGGGCTTAAGAATACTCAGGGACAGTTTATTTGCTTTGTTGATTCAGATGACATTTTAATAAAAGATTATGCCAAAACGCTTTTGAGAGTTCACTTGTCAACAAGTGTCGCTTTTGTTTCGGCTCAAATCGTAGAAATCGGCGAGCATGAAGAAATTCACACGACTTACTCGGTTTCATCTTTTCAAAAGGAAAAAAGTTTTGAACTTAAATCGCTGAAAGATTTACTTAAAATCGATGTTGATAATGTGGATTTTGAAGTTTTTACGCTTAAGAAAAAGCCTTTCGGCGGCTGGTATTGGTCTGCAATGAGCGCAAATATGTTCAGAAAATCGGCACTTGATTTATTTTTAAATTACGACACACCCCAAAATTGGAGAATTTGTCCTGATAAATTTTTGCTGAATTTTGCACATTTACTTGGCGGTTCTGCAATTGTTTACGCACCTTTGGTGGGTTATCGCAGACATAAGAATAACGCCGGTGCCTCAAATCAGGTTTGCGGCGAAAAGCGTTATCACTGCGACGAGGTAACAAAATTAAACCTTGACAACAACAGAAAAATAAGACGTGACACTTTGAATTTTATCTTTAAAAATAAAAAATCATTTAATAAAGCTATAGGCACACGCGGCACAAACGGACTTGTCTTACAAATCATTTTATCTTATTTTAAAATTGATTTTAAAAAGGTTTTCGGATTTTTAGCAGGCAGATAATTGTTTAATCACTTCAAAAGTTTGTTCTTTCAGTTTTTCGTAAGTTGAATTATTTTCGATTACAAAACCCCAGTCGGTTATGTGGTCCAGTCCGACTTCTGTAACATCGTTTTCGCCTATTAATTCACCGCGGGAAGCTCTTACTTGCCTTGAAGCTTCCACTCTTATTGCGATTGCACCTGCTGCCCTGAAGATTTCCAATTCGTGAGGGACTCTGACATCAGTTACCATAATTTTGCCCGGCTGTGAGATGATTTTTTTAAGCCAATAATCGGGATGCTGTGAGCGTCCCCAATTTCCCAAATCTATCAAATCCTGTCTGTAAAGCGGTTTATTTTTTTCGATTTCTTCGTAAGAAAGTCCTTTTTTCTGTCCGTATTCAAGTTTTATGACATCACCCATTGCAAAACGTTTATATTCTGGCATTTCCTGCATCATAATTTTTGCAACTGTGTCTTTGCCCGAATATTGTTTGCCTGAAAAAATTATAATTTTATCTGCCATATTTACCTCTTTTTAATCATAATTCAAATGTTTAAACTCTGTCAAATAAGTTAATATTTATGCCTGTTTTATTGCAATTTTGATTTGTTACCGCTATAATATTTAAGCGGCAGAAAAAGAGTGTATTTGTTACGCTAGTTGGGAATATTATGGCAGAAAAAGCATTAAATTTTCAGGAATTGATTTTAAATCTTTCAAAATTCTGGTCAGATTACGGTTGTATAATTCAACAGCCTTACGACATTGAAAAAGGTGCTTCGACAATGAATCCTGCTACTTTTTTGCGCTCTTTGGGCCCTGAGCCGTGGAATACTGCCATGGTTGAGCCTTGCAGAAGGCCGACTGATGCCAGATACGGCGAAAACCCTAACAGATTGGGACATTATTTTCAGTATCAGGTTATCTTAAAACCCTCGCCCGACGATGCTCAGGAGCTTTATTTAAAAAGTTTAGAAGCTATGGGAATTGACTTGAGTAAACACGATGTGCGGTTCGTTGAAGACAACTGGGAATCACCTACTCTCGGAGCTGCCGGCGTGGGCTGGGAAGTTTGGCTTGACGGAATGGAAATCACTCAATTTACTTATTTTCAACAAGTCGGCGGGCTTGAAATTCGCCCTGTAGCACTTGAATTGACTTACGGACTTGAAAGAATTGCTATGTACCTTCAAAATGTAGATTCTGTTTTTGATGTTAAGTGGAACAACGAGCTTAAATACGGAGAAATTTATCTTCAAAACGAGATTGAGCAGTCCAAATATAACTTTGAAGTTTCTTGCGCCGATTCACTTTTTAAAATGTTTGACTTATACCAAAAAGAGGTTGAAAATTGTGTTAGCAAAGAATTGGTTTTGCCCGCTTATGATTATGTTCTCAAGTGTTCGCATACATTTAATTTGCTTGATGCAAGAGGAGTTATAAGCAAAGATGAAAGAATAAATTTCATAAACAGAGTGAGAACAATGGCTGCTGCAGTTGCAAAATTATACGTAGAGCAGAGGGAAAAATTGGGATTTCCTTTGTGCAAATATGAAAAAGTTGGAAATAAATAAATGACAAAACACCTTCACAGAGCAAGATTTTCTAAAGAATTTTTGCAAAATATTGTTAGAACAAAAAACCCCGATGATATGCTTAATGATGCAAAAAATGAGGGACTTGACAAAACCTTAGGGGTTTGGGATTTAATAATTTTAGGTATTGGCGCAATTATCGGCTCGGGAATTTTTGCCGTTGTAGGTATTGCAGCAGCAGGCGGTCCGGAAAGTATCGGCGCAGGACCTGCGCTTGTGGTTTCAATGGTTGTTGCAGCTGTTGCGTGCGTGTTTTCGGCACTTTGTTATTCCGAATTTGCCGCGATGATACCTGTTGCAGGCGGTGCTTACACTTATACTTTTGCAACGCTCGGTGAATTTGCAGCTTGGATGGTCGGTTGGATTTTGATGCTTGAATATGCAATCGGTTATATCGCAGTTGCTTGCGCATGGTCAAATCATTTTATGCAATTTTTAAGAGGGTTTTCCAATTATCTTCCGTATTGGCTTGTTAATCCTCCTGTTTGGCTTGTTAACGACCCGCGCTCTGCGGCTAAAATTTTAACAGATTCGGGCGTTAATCCCGACACGGTTATGCCTATGATTGCAGGAATTCCTTTAAGTATTAACATTCCGGCGATTTTAATTGTTATTGCTATTACTTTAATTCTTGTCAAAGGAACAAAAGACTCTACAAAAATGGCGGGAATTATGGTTTTTATTAAGCTTGCGGTGATTGCACTTTTTGTTTTGGTTGGTGCTTTTTTCGTAAGACCTGAAAACTGGGCTCCTTTTGCTCCAAACGGTGCTGAAGGGGTGTTTATGGGTGCTTTTATAATTTTCTTTGCATATATAGGATTTGATGCTCTTTCAACTACTGCAGAAGAATGTAAAAACCCTCAAAAGGATTTGCCGATCGGGATCATAGGCTCATTGGTCATTACAACCATAGTTTATGTTTTGGTTGCAATTGTGCTTACCGGCATGCAGCCTACCAGCGGCGGGGTAATTCCTGCAGGATTTTTGAAAGCACCTATGGCTTATGCGATGTCGATTGCAGGGCAGGACTGGGCGGCAGGGCTTATTTCAATAGGTTCGCTTGCAGGACTCACTTCGGTTTTGGTGGTGTTGCAGATGGCTTCAACTAGGATTTTGTACGCTATGAGCAGAGATCATTTTTTACCAAAAAGGCTTCAAAAATTGCACCCGAAATTTCATACTCCGCACGTTTTGACCTGGATTGTAGGTATAATTTGCATTTTCGGAACACTTACTCTTGATTTAAATGTTGCGGCTGAACTTTGTAACTTCGGAACTTTCACTTCCTTTATAATTGTTTGTGTTGCTATTTTGATATTGAGAAAAACCGATCCTGACAGACATAGACCTTTTAAAGTTCCGTTTTCTCCTGTCCTGCCTATTTTAGGCATAATTTGTTGCGGCGGTTTGATGATTTATTCTATGCAATTTTTAACAACGTCATCTTTGCTTTTCCCTGTTTGGGTGGGGCTGGGTGCTTTGATTTATTTCCATTACGGCTATAAAATGAATAGAAAACAGGAATTTAAAAATATTACAGAAAATGAAAGTGAAATTAAAATAAATGAAGAACCCGTTAATCTCTAAATTAAAAATTATATTTACCAACGCGTTTAAAACAAAAAGCCCCGATGAATTAATTGAAGAAGGTGCAAAATCAGAGTTGAGCAAAACTTTAAACATCTTCGATTTAATTGTAATAGGTATCGGAGCGGTCGTTGGTACGGGTATTTTTACGATTGTGGGCATTGCCGCACAAGGCGGTCCTGAAGGTGTGGGTGCAGGTCCTGCATTGGTTGTTTCAATGATTATTGCAGCTGTTGCCTGTGTTTTTGCGGCACTTTGTTATTCGGAGTTTGCTTCAATGATTCCTGTTGCAGGAAGTGCTTATACTTATACTTATGCGACTATGGGTGAATTTATGGCGTGGATGGTTGGTTGGATTTTGATGCTTGAATATGCTATCGGAAACATTACTGTTGCAAGTGCTTGGACGGGTTATTTGTTTCAACTTTTGAAGGGGTTTTCAAATGTATTACCGGCTTGGCTTGTAAGCCCGCCGATTTGGCTCATTAATGACTATCGTACGGCAACAATAATCTGCAACAGAGAAGGTTTAGACCCTAATGTTGTTATTCCTCATTTTTTTGGAATTCCTATTGCAATAAATATTCCTGCAATTTTTATTGTTTTTCTTTTAACTCTTATGCTTATTAAGGGGATTAAAGAATCTACAAAGCTTGCAAGCATTATGGTGGGGCTTAATTTGACTATTATAACCGCATTTATAATTTTCGGAAGTTTTTATATAAAACCTGAAAATTGGACTCCTTTTGCTCCAAACGGATTTGAAGGGGTGTTTATGGGCGCGTTTCTTATATTCTTTGCGTATATCGGATTTGACGCAATTTCTACAACCGCAGAGGAAACAAAAAACCCTCAAAGAGATATTCCTATTGGTATTTTAGGAACTTTAGTTATCTGTACCGTTTTATATATTCTTGTTTCGCTTGTTTTGACCGGTATGATTCATTATAATCAAATCGATTTTCAAGCACCTATTGCACATGCAATGAGGCTTGTAGGACAAGACAGACTTGCCGGATTTATTTCGGTTGGGGCTTTGGCGGGGCTTACATCCGTGCTCTTGGTTTATCAGCTTGGAACAACTAGAATTCTTTATGCGATGACCAGAGACGGATTTTTGCCTAAAAGTATGAATAAAATTCATAAGAAATTTCATACTCCGCACGTTTTAACGTGGGTTTCGGGCATTGTGGTCATTATCGGCGCATTGTTTATGGACTTAAACATATCAGCAGAACTCTGCAATTTTGGGACTTTCACATCTTTTATAATTGTCTGTGCTGCGGTTTTAATTTTAAGAAAAACAGATCCTGATAGGCACAGACCTTTTAGGGTACCTTTTTCTCCGCTTTTCCCTTGGCTTGGGATTATAACCTGCGGCGGATTGATGATTTATTCGATGAAGAATCTCAAAACTTCTGCTACAATTTTCCCATTGTGGCTTTTGGTCGGGTTTTTAATTTATGCGGTTTACGGCTATAGAAAACAAAGAGAGCTTAAGCAGGACAATATTGTTGATGATACAACGACAGAAGAACTATCTACAGCGGCAGTTGATATAGAGCCGGCTTAGAGTATAAAAATTATTTCTAATCTACATCAATGGGCTCTCTTAATATTCCGTTTATTGCCTCTCTTGCGGTGAAAGCAAGGGCTTCGGAAATATTTGAAATTACGCAGAGCTGTCTTAAAACGTCAACCGTACGTTTAAAAATCCTTACAACATCGCCTTCTCCCATCTCTACCTGGTCAAGAATACTTTCCCATTCGGCTCCGTTAACCCACATTTCTATCATTGACGAATAGTAAGAATTTATGTACATCGGGGTTTCTATATTATTGTCTTTTTGGGCTTTGTCTATATTTCTTTTTATGTTTTTAATCTGATTAAGCGTTTTTCTCACCGCCTGTGAAATCGGAATCTGCGGGTAAATTTCTGCTCTCAAATCTTCTGTCGTAACAGCACAAATAACACTTGCAAGCTCTGCAGGGTCGAGTGCTTCAAGCACATGCGAAAGAATGATTTCTGCTATAAAAAGTTCGTTTTCGCTTCTTATTTGAGAAGCCATTACCCCTTTTTCGGTCGGGTAATCGTCTTTTAAATATCCGAAATCCTTTAAAACTTGCCTGTGAGATACAAATTTGTTCCAAAAAATATCTTTTGAATGTTCAATGTCTTTTTCTAACTTTGTTTGTTTGATTTTGTATCGCTCTAAAACTTCAATTTCTTTTGAATGTTTTTTGAAAAGTTTGCAGGTGTCGCATTTGTAAGACTGCATTTTATAGAGCATTTCTTTGTTTTTTCTGCCGAATTCCTGCGCTTCAGCATTTAAGGGGCGATTTTTGTGGCGTTCTTGTTTTTGGATTGTTTTGAAAATTCTTCTGTTTTCAACATAAATTGACCTTATTTTGTTGTAATCGAGCAAATCCTGATTGGTTAATTTGTAATGGCAGACAAAGCCTGAAAGCTCATCTATGGCTTTTTGATTAATTTCTTTTTGATGTAAAAGCGGCGTAAGTCTTGATGTGGAAGAAAAATATCCGAAACTTTTCAGGATAAGTTCTTTTGCTTCATCAAGCGAAAATCTTTGCAGAAGATTTAAGACCATTGAGTAACCCGGTGAAAATCTACTCTCAAGCGGATTAGCATCAGATAGAACCAATTCCGCTACATCTTGTGGAGAGTCAAACTGAGAACCCACAACTGTAACATAACCTATTTCATCCATCCCACGCCTTCCTGCGCGCCCCGACATTTGCAGAAATTCGCTTGCGGTAAGCGTTCTGTGTCCCGTGTCTGTCCTTTTACTTATAGAGCTTATAACAGTTGAGCGTGCCGGCATATTAATTCCAGCAGCCAACGTTTCTGTTGCAAACACCACTTTGATAAGTCCTTTTTTAAATAAGTTTTCGATTAAGACTTTCCAGCCCGGCAAAAGCCCTGCATGGTGCGAGGCTACGCCGTTTAAAACATATTCGATATGTTTGTTTTTACACAGATAAGGATTTTCAATTAAATATTCGTCAATTATTTCTTTAATCTGTTTTTGTTCCTGCGGGGTTACAAGAACCATTCTGGAACATTTTTCCATTTGGTCGTCACATTTTTTTCGCGAAAATGTAAAGTAAATCGCAGGAAGCATGTCTTTTTCGTGTAAATTTCTTACAACGTCACGGACTGTGTTTCTTTCGGGCACTTTCCCTCTGTGATGAAATTGCCTTTTTTCGGGGCGGATTTTGCTGTTAAGCTGCCTGCTCGGTGTCAGAAGTGGCAAAATAGTGTTTGGCTGAGAGCTGTCGAAATAATAAAATCTCAAAGGCACCGGCCTGAAATCTGTGTTTATAAGCTCTGTGCGCGAATGAACGGTATTTATCCAGTCTGTTAGTTGGTCAGCATTTGCGACAGTTGCAGAAAGCGCAATAATTTGAATATTTGTCGGACAGTAAATTATACTCTCTTCCCAAACTGTTCCGCGTTGCTCATCGTTCATGTAGTGAACTTCGTCGAGTACAACGTATTTTACGTTTTTCATGTTTTCTGTAACAGAGCCGAAATTTGTGCCGTATAGCATGTTTCGGAAGACTTCTGTTGTCATAACCACAATTTGAGCATCTCGGTTTATTGAAGTGTCGCCTGTCAAAAGCCCGACGTTATTTATTCCGTATTGATTTGAAAAATCGCTGTATTTTTGGTTTGAAAGTGCTTTTAGCGGAGTTGTGTAAAAAACTCTGCAGTTTTGTTCAATCGCAAGATGAATTGCGTGTTCTGCTATTACGGTTTTTCCTGCTCCTGTCGGTGCACAAACCACAACACTTTTGCCGTCGCTTATATATTTACAGGCTTCTTTTTGAAATTCGTCTAATTCAAACGGAAATTTATTCATCATATGATTTCAAACCCTGTATAGGGGTGAAGTGCTTTTGGTATTAATATTGTGCCGTCTTCTTGCTGAAAATTTTCTATAATAGCTGCAAAAGTTCTGCCTACGGCAAGCCCGGAGCCGTTTATGGTGTGGACAAATTGAACCTTGCCGCTTGATTTTTCACGATATCTTATGTTTGCTCTTCTTGCCTGAAAGTCGCCAAAATTTGAGCAACTGGAAATCTCTTTGTAGCCGTTATATGAGGGCATATAAACTTCCAAATCAAAGCATTTTTGAGCCGAAAATCCGATGTCAGCGGTACAAAGTTCAATCCTTCTGTAAGGAAGTTCAAGCATTTCCAAAACTTTTTCTGCGTCTTTTGTAAGTTTAAGATGTTCTTCATGACTTTGTTCGGGGGTTGTGAGCTTTACCAGCTCAACCTTGTTAAATTGGTGAACTCTTATCATCCCTCTTGTGTCTTTGCCGGCAGAGCCTGCTTCTCTCCTGAAGCAAGGAGTGTAGGCTGTCATGTATTTGGGCAAATCTTCTTCTTCCAAAATTTCGTTTTGATAAATGTTTGTAACAGGAACTTCGGCTGTGGGAATAAGGTATAAATCCTCATTTTCGCATTTGTACATATCTTCAGCGAATTTAGGTAATTGTCCTGTTCCTGTCATTGCAGCGGAATTAACCAGAACCGGCGGCAGAATTTCTTCATAGCCGTGTTCTTTCGTGTGAACATCAAGGAAAAAGTTTATTATGGCACGCTCTAATTGTGCGCCTTTGCCCCTGTTCATTACAAATCTTGATTGAGAAATTTTTACCGCTCTTTCAAAATCTACCAGCCCTTTTTCTTCTGCTATATCCCAATGGGCTTTTAATTCAAAATCAGCTTTTGTAGGTTCTCCGCAGCCTGAAACAATTTTATTGTCAGCTTCGGAAGTTCCTTTCGGGGTAGTTTCGTCGGGGGTATTGGGAATATTTAAAAGCAATATTCTTTGCCTTTGGTCAAGTTCGACTTCTTTTTCTTCCAAAAGTTTTATTTCATCGCCGATTTTTCTTACATCTTCTTGAAGCCGGTCGGTGTTTTCACCTTTTTTTTTCATTTCACCGATTATCAGAGAGTCTTTTTTTCTTTTTGCCCTCATTTCATCTGCTTGTGTTTGCACCGCTCTTCTTTGGGCATCTATTTGAAGTACTTCATCTATCGAAAGTTCGGGGTTTCTTCTTTTTAAAAGTTCGTTTGTTTTTTCGGGATTCTCTCTGATTAATTTTATATCAAGCATGGTTATTTTCTCTTTCTTAGTCACTTAATCACTTAGTCACTTAATCACTTATTCACTTATTCTATAAGAAATATAACTAATTGGCAAACCTGCATTAATAAGTTATAATATTAATCACATGGTCTATCTTAATTTAGACCTGAGGGTTGATAACAGCATGCTCTGAAATAGTGCATAATACTTATGTAGTTAAAGTATTGGGGAAAAATGTTAAACGAGGTTAAAAACGCAGAAGATATTTTAAATTCCCAGATTGGTAAAAAATCTGAGGTTAGCAAGCTGCATACAAATCCTATTAAAAATGCTTATATGAGCATTGATAAGGGTTTTTTAATTGATGAGACAGCAATATCTAATGAAGCTGTATCTATGTATGAAAAAGAGCAGGATATAAGGACTTTTACCAAACTGGCAATGTCTGATCCGAATGATTTTTCGCATGATGCAATTATTTCTAAGCTTTTTGCCGGCGGGGTCGAAGATCCTTTATCAGACGAGGCTATGGAAAAACTTTCTTCTAATGAAAGACTTTTAAAAGATTTATTTTCTTGATTTTAATAAAGCGGTTAGGGTATGGAAGAACAACAAAATATAGCTGAATATCAGGTTCAAAATAACGGTGATATTGAGGGCGGTGTTCTTGAAGCGGCTCAAAGGCAGTATTTGAACAAAAATTACAGTGAGGCACTCAGGCTTTTTACGGGTATTTTGAATACTAATGCAAGTGCAGATGTTTATGTTGATGTGGGTAATTGTCATTATATGCTTCACGATGAAAAAGAGGCGATTGAATATTGGACAAGAGCCATTGAACTTGATTCAAAATGTTCTAAAGCTTATGCAAATTTGGGAAATCTTTACTATAAAGGCGGTCAGGTCGAAATGGCTATTTCTTATTGGCTAGTTGCTTTGATTTCTCGACCTGAGGATGCAAATACGTGTTTAAACCTTGCTATTGCGTTCAATCAAAAAATGATGCGTTTTGAATCCATTAAGTATTTTGAGAAATATCTTAAATATGCTGAAGATAAGTCTTCTTCTGAATATGCAAAAGTTAAAAGTAAAATTACTCATTGTTATAACGTTGCAAACCAATACTTAACCGCAGGTGCGCAACTTCACAGTCAGGGCAATGAAAAAAAAGCCGCTGCCTGTTATTTTAAATCGCTTGCTAATTATCCTAATCTTTCTAAAACAAACCTTAATCTTGGAAGTATATTTTTTGCAGACAAAAACCTTGAACTTGCAATTAAATACTGGAAAGTAGCTTCGCATCTGGACCCTAACTATGCAAAAATTTACTCAAATCTTGCCATTTCTTACGATTTGTTTAAACAATTTAATTATGCCTACTGTTATTATTACCGTTATATGAATTTTGTAATAGGTGATAAAGAAGAGTATTACAAGGCAAACAAAAGACTTTTGAAGTTAAAGCCTTATTTGAATGAAAATCAGCATTTAATTGAAGAGCATCTTAAAAAGGCTGAAGAACATATTGCAAAAAGCGAGTTTTTTGATGCTATTGACGAGTTTAAAAATTATTCTATTTTAAAGCCCGAAAGTGCCGCAGAGTACAAAGATTTAATTAAAAAACTCGAGTCTTACTTAAATCCCGAGGCTTCAATCATTGAAAGTTGTTTTAATATAGGAAATGATTTGGTCAATCAAGGTAGGTTCTCAGAGGCAAAACCATATTTTTGGCGAATAATGAAACTTTCGTCCCCTCAGTTTCTTGAATTTTCAAAAGCAAAAGCCAAATATTCACAGTGCGAAAAAGCTGAGACGGAGCCGTTTGGTGATTAGAAATTTTTTAAAAAATTTAAAGAATTTTTTTTATACGAAAGTTCTGAAAAAAAAATACTACAGAATAGGGCAATGTTTGGGCTGCGGTAAATGCTGCAAGAAAATTTATGTTCAGCATGCAAACCATGTTATTCAGGATGAAAAAGAGTTTCAAAAATTAAAATATCTTCACAGGTTTTACACTTATTTAAATGTTGTTGAAAAAGATGATACAGGGCTTGTTTTCTCCTGCTCCAATTTGGACGAAAAAACTAATCTTTGTAAAATTCACAAAGACCGCCCCGGAATTTGCAGAAGATACCCGCAGGAAGAACTTTTTGCCATGGGCGGGGAGTTAAGCGAAAACTGCGGCTACAAACTTGTACCCATAATTTCTTTTTCCGAAGTCTTAAATAAAAAAATGAAAAAGAAAAATTATTAAAATACAGCTTAACATTTTGACATGACTGCTTGTTTGTAGTGTAATAGAAGTGGTGAAGTGTGAGCTGTGAACCGTGAAAAAGTCACAGGAATGACTTATTGCCGCGATTAGACTTGGGTGTGAGAATAGATGTATATAAAACAGTTAGAAATAGACAATTTTAAATCATTTGCGAATAAAATGGATATACCTTTACTCAAAGGTTTTACAACCATTTCAGGCCCTAACGGTTCTGGAAAAAGTAACATTATTGATGCGGTTTTATTTGCATTGGGGCTTTCCACTTCAAGAACTCTGCGTGCAGAAAAACTTTTTCATCTTATTTCAACCCACACAAAAAGAAACGACGCGCTGGTAAAAGTTACCTTTGGCGGAGTCGAAGGCGGAAAAGACCTTGTTGTCGGGCGTAAAATTAAAAAATCCTCGCAAGGCTATATCAGCACTTATTACCTTGATGATAAAGTTGTTACCCTGAGCGAAATTCATTCTATTTTGGAAAAACACAATATCACCCCAAACAGTTATAACGTTATTATGCAGGGCGATGTAACAAGCATTACAAACTGTTCTTCAAATGAGCGCAGAAAAATCATTGACGAAATTGCAGGAGTCGCAGATTTTGACCGCAGGATAGAACAGGCGACAAATGAGCTTGAAACAGTTGAAAAACGGGTGGAAAAATCTTCCCTGATTTTGAGCGAAGTCGATATCAGGCTTGAGCAGTTGAAGGAAGAAAGAGAAGTTGCGCTAAAGTATCAAAAACTTAAAGACGAAAAAATAAATCTTGAATCACAGATTAATAAAGTAAAATTCTTTGATATAAAACGAAACCTTGAAAAAGCACACGAAAATATTCTTGAATTCACCAAAAAGAAAAAAGAAGAAGAAGTTAAGCACAAAGATTTGGAAGAGCGTTTAGAACTTATAAAAGGTAAATATCAGGAGATTTGCGAACTTGTTAAAGAAAAAGGCGAAGCCCAGCAGATTGAAATAAAAAAACTTGCCGAAGAAACAAAAGGCGCAATAGAAAGAAAACAGTCGGCAATAAATTATGCGGACAAACAAATTCACGACGGGCTTAAATCCATTGAAAACGCCAAAAACGGAATTGAAGTCCAAAACAAAAAAATTGCAGATACAGAACTTAAAATTCAGCTTAAAAAAGATGAAATAAAAGGAATCGAAGAAAATATCGCGCTTCAAAAAGCCGAGTTAAATAAAATTCTTGAAGAAATGACCGGCTTAAACCAGACCGCAGACCAGCATATCGAAAAAAGAAACCAGCTTCGCAAAGACCTTGAAGCCTTGCAGGATAAAGAAAATAATTTAATTAAAGAAAAATTGCCGCTTGAAAATGAATTAAAAAACCTTCAAAAAGAACTCGGTGAAGCGCAGGAACAGGTTGAAAAATTAAAAGATTTTAAAAAGAATTTCGGCTCAAATAAAGATTTGATATCAACTCAATCCGAACAGCTAAAGCGTGAAATGGAAGATTTAAAAATCGTTCAGCAAAACGCCATGCATGATTTGGATACTACCAAAAATGAAATTTCCGACTTGAATTATGATATTCAAATGGCTTATCGCAAAATTTCTTCAATGGAAGCCCAAAAGCAGGCGGTTGAAGATGCTAATTTCGGCAGAGCAATAGATACTGTTATGAACGCTAAACTCAAAGGGGTTCACGCACCTTTGGTTAAGCTCGGGAAAGTTGATAAAAAATATTCCACCGCACTTGAAATTGCAATCGGTGGTAGAATTACACATGTTGTGGTTGACGATGAACACGTCGCCTCAGTGGCGATTGAGCTTTTGAAATCTTCGGATGCGGGACGCGCGACTTTTATTCCGCTGAACAAGATTTCAAAAGCTCCTTCAAAGCTGCCTTTGCCTAAAGACAAAGGGGTTATTGATTATGCCATTAACTTAATTGACTTTGAAGATAAATATACAAACGCATTTTTCTACGCGCTTGGCGATACTCTTGTTGTTGATAACCTTGATTGCGCCAAAAAGCTTATGGGCAGATTCAGAGTTGTAACCCTTGACGGAGAAATTGTCGAGAAATCAGGTTCTATGACAGGAGGCTCTGTCAGAAAAACAGGGCTTAAGTTCAGCCAGAACGATGATGAAGAGTTGGATAAATTCAGGGCAAAACTTAAGGAAATGGAAAAAAATCTCGCATCGCTCGAAAATAAAAAAATCGAACTTGAAAAGAAACTCGACAGTGTCAGAAGCGATTATTCAAATACAATGACAGAGTACAACAAGGCTAACATTGAAGTTGCAAACCTTGTCAAAAATTCTGAAGATAACGAAAATTTAATCGCAGAAAAACTTGAATTCATAAAACTTACAGAGCCGCAAATTGAACAGATTTCAAAAAAACTTGATAAAATGGAATCTTCTCATGTTGAGGTAACTTCTTCTATTCAAGAACTTCAAAGTGAAATCGAAAGAGTTGAAAAACTTATTAACGAAGAAGATTTGAAAAATTTGAAAGAAAAAACAGAAAGTACCGAATTTGAAATTAAGCGTCTTAACACCAATTTAACCAACGCAAACAATGATTTGTCCGAAATGGGTCGCGAAATTGCTTTCTTTAAGGATTTGATAAAAACCAAAGAAGAAGAAATTAAAAACATCGAACAAAGTTCAATCACCCTTGAGCAGGACAAAAAGACTTATGCCGAAGAAATAAAGGTGCTTCAGGATAAACTTGATGATTACGAAAAGCAGATTGAACAAATTAACGAAAAACTCGGTGAACTTTTGGCGCAACGTGACCAGATTAATTCGGAACTGCTTGAAATGGAAACTCAAAAGCACCTTCACGTGTCAGACTTGGAAAGGATTGCAGAGCAGATAGAATCCTTTAAGGCTCGCCGCAGAGAACTTGAGCCTCAGCTTGAACTTGCAAGAGAAGAACTTGAATCATCAGGGCTTGAAGTCAACAAGCTTGAGCCTGTTACGATTTCAATCGAGGAGATTACCGCAAAAATTCAGCGGCTTGAAAAGCGTATGGAAGATTTGGGACTTGTAAACATGCGCGCGCTTACGGCTTATGACGATGTGCTTGCTCGCCAACAGGAATTAAAAGAACAGATTGAAACCCTCTCCAAAGAAAGAAAACAGATTTTAGAGCGGATGCAAGGCTATGAAAATCTTAAAAAAGAAACTTTCATGAAGACCTTTAACAGTATAAACGAATACTTTAAAGAGGTATTTCATAAGCTATCTGAAGGTGAAGGAACTTTGATTTTGGAAAATGAAGAGGATCCTCTTTCAGGTGGGCTCACGATAGAAGCACAGCCGCGCGATAAGAAAAAGCAGAGATTAGAAGGTATGTCAGGCGGTGAAAAATCTTTGACAGCATTAGCGTTTGTGTTTGCTATCCAAAAATACATGCCCGCACCTTTTTACGCTTTTGACGAAGTAGATATGCACCTTGACGGAATTAACGTTGAAAAATTATCGGACATGATTAAACATCAGGCGGAAAATACGCAATTTATAGTAGTTAGTTTACGTAAACCTATGATAGAATCAGCTAATAGAACAATCGGTGTTACTCAGAAGGAAAAAGGGATTACCAGAGTTACAGGTGTAAAGTTAAGAGAGTGACGGGTAAAAGGGACAGATGACCGAAGCGATTGATTATAATTACGTAAATACTTCCTTAAAAGGGCAGACGGATGTTAATTTTGAATTCGTTGCGCTTAATCCTGTTTCTCAAGAAATGGACGGGATTGAAATTCTTGTTTCAATGGCAAAAACCGGTAAGGTCAATCCTTGGAACATTGATATCGTTGATATTACAGACAAATATCTTGCCCAGCTTTTTCAAATGAAAGCCCAAAACCTTAAGCTTACCGGCAGAACACTTTTGTTTGCCGCTATTTTGCTTAAATTAAAATCAAATGTCCTTGAAAATATCGATATAGTTGAATTTGAGGGAAGCTACGAAGAAGAAGCCAATGATCTTGATTACAACGATGATTTTGATAACGGTTATGAAGATTACGGCTCAAATGTTATTTCTATAGACGAAGTTTTGCAGCGCAGAACAAGCGTAAGGTTAAACAGAAACCGTGTCGTAACCTTAAAAGATTTAATCCGTCAGTTAGAATTTTACGAAATGATTGATAGAAAACAGTCTTTAAAAAACGCTCATGAGCGTGCAAAAAGAAGGGTTCGCTCTTTTGCAAATCTTTCGCCCGATGATATTGTTAATCTTGCACATGATGAATATATCGAAGACAGTGTTCAAAAATTGAGAGAAAATTTGGAACAAATTTTTAAGAAAGAAAAAAGAATTGAACTTAATGAGCTTACGCTGCTTGGAATGGATAAAGTTACAGCTTACATTGCACTTTTGTTTTTGTCGGCAGAAAGCGATTATGAACTTGTTCAAAAAGAATTTTATTCTGATTTGTACGTAACAAGAAGTAAATGGTTGAAAAATAAATGACAGAAGGCTTAAAATCAAGAATAGAAGCGGTATTGTTTACCACGGCAAAGGCTTTAAAAGTTAAAGAAATTGCCGAAATTCTGGAATCTTCATTTGAAGAGACAGAAGAAGCCCTTTTGGATTTAATTATGGACTATTCATCCCGTGACGGGGCATTGGAGATTGATGACGAAGAAGGCTATATTCTTCAGGTCAAATCCGAACACATGGATATAGTAGAAAAGCTTTGTCCCGTTGAATTAAAGCCTGCTGTGCTTAAGACTTTGACTGTTATTGCTCTGAAAGAGCCTATAAGACAGACCTTTTTGAAGGATTTGCGAGGTTCTAACGCTTATGAACATGTGCACGAGCTTGTCGATAAAGGTTTGATTTCAAGGAATAAAGATAAAAACGGGCGTTCTTTTAATTTAAAAACCACTCAAAAATTTGCAGAGTATTTTAAAATTAAAGGTGATGCAAAAAATCTTGTCAAAATTTTAGAGATTGATAAAGGTGTAAAAGACAACGAAGAGGAATAATTATTTGAAAAGAATTATCGCCGTCAGTTTAATTTCACTTTTGCTTATTATAGTTTCTTTCAAAAGCATTGTACCCGCTGTTTTTTTAAGTATCGGGAAAAGTTTTTATGAAAGCAAAAATTATACCGGTGCGCACAATATACTGAAAATCGCACTTGATTTTAATAACAAAAACAGGGATTTACGCTACTATTATGTTCAATCTTTAATTAAACTTGAACCGACTATTGAAATGCAAAAAGAATTGTATGATTTTGCAAATTTTAAATCGGATGATTCTGCAAGCCTTATTGCAGATAAAGAAGTTTCTAATATAAGAAAACAGGCTTATTTTAATATTGGAGAAAATTACATTGAACAAGTGCCTTTCAACAACAGGATTTTAAGGTGGGACACAACAAAATTTCCTTTAAATGTTTACATTGAAAATACCGTAAAAAATCTTCCGCAATATTATATCGAGCAGATTTCATCGGCTTTTTCTCAGTGGCAGTCTTCAACAGCGGGGTTAATTAAATTTAAAACGGTTCAGAATAAAAATGAAGCCCAAATCACCGTAAAAATTGTTCCTCTTGATGCTATGAGCATGTGTTCCAAAGAAGACTGTAAATATGTTGTAGCTTATACCACGCCGGTTATAAGCGGAGATTTTCTTAAAAGAATGGATATTATTTTTTACGATTCAAACAATCTTGCGCAACATTTTACGCCAAGAGAGGTTTATAACGTTTCTTTGCATGAAATCGGTCATGCGCTCGGTATTATGGGGCACAGCTACAACAAAGACAACTTAATGTTTATGGAAAATAATCTGGATAAAACTTATGACAGACACAGAAGCGTCTTTCAGCTTATTTCGCCGGTTGATTTAGATACGCTTCAGCTTTTGTACAGACTTGCGCCTGAGATAACAAACACCGCGCCAAACAAGTTAATTACAAAAGGATTTATTTATCCTCCTATTGTAATGGGCTCTGACCAGCAAATAAGTTCAAGAGGCATTATGGAAGCCGAAAATTACATAAATTCAGCACCGGAGTTACCAAACGGTTATATTCAGCTTGCTTCGGTTTATGCAGGCATGAAAGAATATAATTTGGCTATAGATGCCCTGAATAAAGCTTTGACTTTGTCTTCAAATGATTCCGAACGTTATGTTGTTTATTATAACTATGCGGTGATTTATATGAATATTCAGGATTGGAATGAAGCCTTAAAATATGCCGATATGGCAAAAGGAATGTCGCCCGAATCGGGCTCTGATATAGACGGGCTTATTGCAGCAATTAATTTTAATAAAGGTAATAAAGATTTTGCAAAGCAGGCTTATATCGACACGCTTTCAAAGCACCCTGAAAAAATTGTTGATTCGATTAATCTTGCAAAAATTTATTTGAGAGAATTTAATTTTGCGCAGGCGGGAAAGGTTTTAAACAGGTTAATTCAGGCAAATCCGAATGCAAGAATAGATTCAAGACTTAAGCCATACGGGTTGTTAATTTTTCTTTTTAAATAATTACTGTTAATTTTTGTTAAATTGCCCCTTAAAAAAGTGAAATATTTTTAATTACGGATTTTAATAAGGATAAGTCAAGGAGTGTGTTTTCATGCAAGTTAATTCCGTTCAAAGAAATAATCCGAATTTTACAAGTGTAATTCCTGTTAAGGTCTATATAGACGGGCTTCCTTCTGTTGACAGGAAAAATATTCAAAAAGCTATTAAGGCTTTGTCTAATATTTTAGTGCATGGTTCAAAGGGTAAAGAACAGTCAAAAAATATTATAAAAATTTTTATAAATGCTGTAAAAGATTTTAAATTTCTTCCAGGGGTAGAAGAACCAGGTCGCTGTTTGAGAAATTATATTTTCAAAAAAGAGGTTGATGCATACTTATTTACGGGTAGTGAAGCTTGGAATATCGATGCTTTAGCAAGAAAAATAGGCCCCGCAAAATCAAAAGGTTTGGATGCTTACGGAACATCAAAGACATTTGAAGCAAGCGCAAGAGGAAACAGTTATTTTGATAAAATCTTAGAATATATAAAAAATCCTAAATTAAGATTAAAAGAAGTTAAAGAAACAGGCAATGGTCCGATGATTGGCGATCCTATGAGATTAAATGTTTTTATGACAAGTAGCGGTGAGTACGGCAAATCAAACTTTAAGCTTAATCTTGAGAATATAGGATTTGAGAATATTAAAAAACAGGCTTAACGCTTATTAATAAAACCTTTTAATTAAAAATCTTTTCTACTAAAATATGTAGGTAATAGACTATTGGAGAATTAGATGTATAACGTTGCGATAATCGGTGCTGGTCCTGCGGGGATTTTTACTGCGTTGGAAATAATGAAACTGAAACCTGACTGGAAAGTGGTTTTGGTTGAAAAAGGCAAGAAAATCGAAAAGAGAAAATGCTTTCTTCGCGAAGGTCATAAGTCTTGTCCGGGCTGTAAAAAATGCGGGCTTTTATGCGGTTGGGGTGGCGCAGGTGCCTTTTCTGACGGTAAATTAACTCTTACTCCCGATGTGGGAGGAAATCTTCTCGATTATATGGAAAGAGGCGAAGTTGAAAAATTAATCGATTACACGGATAAAATTTATTTGGATTTTGGTGCAACGGAAGTAGTTTATGGTACTAATAAAGAAGATTTTGCCGATATCGCACATAAAGCTACACTTGCAGAACTTAAACTTATTCATTCTCCGGTGAGGCACTTGGGAACGGAGCGTAGTTTACATGTTCTGAAAAATATGCAAGACTTTTTGACTGATAAAATTACTATTTTATATGATGATGCGGTTGACAAATTAATCGTTGAAAATGAACAAGTAAAAGGGTTTACAACAAAAGGCGGAGAAAAAATTACCGCTCAATATATCGTTATGGCACCCGGCAGAGAAGGTGCCGATTGGCTAACTTCAGAATTTGCAGAAAATAAAATCGGTATGGTTAACAATGCCGTTGATATCGGTGTCAGGGTCGAGCTTCCCGCACCTGTATTTGAACCCATTACAGAAAAATTATATGAATCAAAATTGATTTATCACTCACCTACTTTCGGCGATGAGGTCAGAACTTTCTGTATGAACCCTTACGGGGAAGTCGTAAGCGAGAATTATAACGGAATTTTGACCGTAAACGGACATAGCTATGCTACAAGAAAAACCGCAAATACAAACTTCTCGCTTTTGGTATCTGAAAAATTCACCGAGCCTTTTAAAGAGCCTATTGCTTACGGTCAGCACGTCGCAAGACTTGCAAATATGCTAGCAGGAGGGGTTCTTGTTCAAAGATTCGGCGACCTGCTTGACGGAAGACGCTCAACGCCGGAGCGAATTGCCGCAAGTACAATAACTCCTACTTTGTCGTCTGCAACACCCGGGGATTTAAGTTTGGTGCTTCCTTACAGGCAGCTGTTGAGCATTATCGAAATGCTCTATGCGCTTGATAAAATCGCACCGGGTACGGCTTCCAGATATACTCTGCTTTACGGGGTTGAAGTCAAATTCTACTCTGCAAGGGTAAAGTTGACAAAAGAGCTTGAAACCGAAGGGGTTAAAAACCTTTTCACAATCGGTGACGGAGCAGGGGTTACAAGAGGTTTGATTCAGGCTTCGGCATCAGGCGTACATGCAGCGAGAATTATTTGCTCTCGCTAGAAAATAATGGTATAATTCTGTTATGAATAAAGTTAGTATGACTACTCAAAATCGTTTAATCTTGACGGGGCTGGTGTTAAGTACCCTTTTAATTATTTTGATTGCGGTTTTGGCCAGTTTAAACATCCAATCAAAGTTAAACGAAGGGTATCAAAATTTCGGCAAAATTATTTCAAAAACGCTTGCGATTGAAAGCGTTGAATTGCTTAAGGATATTCCCGAATATGCCAAATACAGTACTTTAAAGTATCATACGCAGTCAATATTAAACAGTAATGACGATATTGCTTTTATTGAATTTGCCGACAACAAAGGTAATGTGATTTATTCAAGCAAAGAAGATTTTCCTAAACAGGCTCAGGATTCCAAAGTCGCGGTAAGTTCTCCTATGGTTATGAAAAGCTTAGGGCAATCTACTTCGATAGGTTCTGTTATGGTAGGGCTTTCAGGTAATATTATTAACCAAATTTCTTCAACTACAAGAGCATCTTTGTTGTTTGTTTTTGTTGTTGCATGGGCGGTTTTTGCAGTCGTAATTCTTGTTAATACTTATCTTATTACTCGTGAATTAAGAATTTTACACCACGGCGTAAGAAAAATTTCCACCGGTGAATTCGGCTATAAAGTTCAGGGAAAAGGCGTCAGTTCAGAAGTCCAGGAATTGTTCGATGCGTTTAATGACATGTCAAGCCGTCTGCATTTATACGAAGAGCAAAATGTCGAACAGCTTACACTGGAGCGCAACAAAATGGAAGCTGTTTTGATGAGCATTGCAAACGGAGTTGTGGTTTGTGACAATTATGACAAAGTCGTTTTAGTGAATTCTCAGGCTAAAAAGCTTTTGGAAGTTGATGAAAAAGATATTTTAAACAGTAAAATTCAGCTTTATTGCGATTCAAACGGGGAACTTTGCTTTAAAGAAAAAATCGAGCAATTTAAGGATACTCCGCTTGATGTCATGGAGAAAAAGCCTTTGGCTTTCAACATTGAAGTTGATAAAAGGGTTATCAAGGCAATTATTTCCCCGATGTTTTCCAGAAATAAGGATTATGTAGGTTACATAATTGTTCTTATTGATGTTACAAAAGAAGTTGAAATGGATAAAATAAGAGGACACTTTATTTCAAATGTTTCTCACGAATTAAGAACTCCCGTTACCGTTTTGCGGAGCTATATTGATACTTTATACAATTTCGGAAGCGATTTTGATTTCAATACCCAAAAGGAATTTATCGGGGTTATGAATCAGGAAATTATCCGTCTTAACCGCCTTGTAAATGATATTCTGGACTTTTCAAGGCTTGAATCTGCTAATGTTAAACTTGAAAAAACAGTTACAAATATTGTTCAGTTAATTGAAAATGCGGTTAATTCAATGCAGGTTTTGGCGCAGGAAAAAAATCTTACATTCTCGATTATGAAAGAGCCTGATTTGCCTGAAATTCCCGTTAATGAAGACAGCATTGAGCGCGTGTTGAAAAATCTTTTGTCTAACGCCATAAAATATTCTCCGGAAAACGGAAGAATTAAAATAAGAGCAGAAAGAGCTCGGGTAGGTGATTTTGTTGAAATAAGCATTGAAGATCAGGGACAGGGCATTGCGCCTGAACATTTGGGCAAAATTTTTGACAGATTTTTCAGAATTGAAAATGATACCCATACTATAAAAGGTACTGGATTAGGGCTTCATTTGGTTAAAATTGCCATTGAAAAACACCATCAGGGACAGGTTTTTGTTCAGTCAAAGCTTAGTGAAGGTTCCACTTTCGGTTTTAGATTACCCGTTAATCCTATTAGCCAAGAAGATGAACAGGAACATAGACCTTTGCCTCATCAAGACGAAGAAATTGAAGACTCTGCAGCTTTTCAAGAAGACGAAATTGATTTTGAAAAAGTTCAAATTGAAAATCAACCTCAATCAGAAATAAACGCTGACGGTTGGGAAATAAGTGTCGGTGTGGAGAAAAAAGAAGTTTAAATAAGTAAGTTTTTTGATTTATTTATTTTTTTAATTGACTCTCAAGCTTTTTGCATTGTTCAAAATTTGTTTCGTCAGGAAAATCTTCAATTATTTTTTTTCCAATGGCTCTGAAGTCTGTTTTTGAATTTATATCAGGCCAGCTGTCTTTTTCTAAAGCGTTAGCTATTTCTTCAATAAACATTTCTAATATATCAGAAGGATAGCCAAAACTTTCTATCGCAACATCTATAGGTGTTTCACCCATATAATTTTTTGATGCAAGAATTTTAATTTTATCTGCAGGCTTAAGCGCGTTTAAGATTATACTTGTTTTTTTAACATTGTCATTAATTTTATTATTATCAGCAGACCATTTGCTTGTTTGATGAAGGACATTTTCTCCTTGATTATTTTGATTTAATAGAGTTAAAAGTATATCTATATAGCCGTATTTATTTTTTTTAATTTCAATATATTTTTTTGTCTCTTCTGCCGATTTGTAAACAACACTGTAATCGTTATTTGTATCTCTATCTTCCCATTTATCATTTTCGAATTCTTCAAGATTTTTAAATGAAATCTTATTGCGAAATTGTGATGAAGAAGCATTATTTGTGAAAATACTTCTGTTATTTATTTTTTTTGAGATACAGTTTGGTGTTAAATTAATTTTCATTTATTTTTTTTAACCTTTTCACTTTATATAAAAATACAAAATAAAAAAAATTCGCTAGAAAAAATAAAAAATGATACATTTCTTAATTTAATGGATATAAAAAATCAGATTAGCAGCTGTAATTGTTTAGTCTTTATTTTTTTCCAACGCTGATTGAAGTGCTTTTTCCAGTGATTGAATTTTTGCTTCCAAAACTTCTACTTTTGAACTGTCGGTTTCAGCACTTACTGAAGTTTTTTCAAGCCTATTTTGATATTCTTTAATTTTTTTAGATATTTCACGGCGGTACGGAACATACCAAAGGTATGTTATAAACATTCCGATTAATAATATTTCAAGCGAATTATAATCAAATTTATAATTATAAAAAGAAATTAATGATAAAACAAATAAAATTACTACTATTGTTCTTAGAAATATTTTCATAACTTTTTGCTCCTTAAATAACCTAAAACTTTTTTGATTTTTTCATCGGGTTCAATTTCAAGTTCAATTATTTCACAGGAAAATGGTTTTGTAAATATTAGTTTATATGCTTGTAAAACTTGTTCTTGAGTTTTAACCGCAAATGGTGCAGCCCCGTACAATGAATCATTTATAATCGGGTGTTTAATGTGGCTTAAGTGCACTCTTATTTGGTGTGTTCTTCCTGTCTTTAAGGTTAATTCAAGATAAGTGTACCCTTTAAATCTTTCTATTATGCTAAATTCAGTTATGCTTGGTTTACCCTCTTCTACGACAGCCCTTTTGTGAGGGAATTTCGGGTGTCTTGAAGTCGGCAGGTTAATTATTCCGGTATCTGTATTAAAATTTCCTTGCGCTATTGTCAAATATTTTCTTAGGGCGGTTTTTTCTTTTATCTGATTTGCTAAAAATTCGTGTGCTTTATTGTTTTTTGCCACCATAAGTAAGCCAGATGTGTTTCTGTCAAGCCGATGCAAAATTCCGCGCCTGAATTCTCCGTTAATGTCAGATAAATTTTGTCCGTATTTAAATAAAAGCGCATTTACAAGGGTGTTTTCTTTTTCCGTTGAAGTCGGGTGGGTAAGCATGCCCGACGGTTTATTTACTACAAGCATATTTTCATCTTCATAAACAATATCAAGTGCAATATCTTGAGGGCAAATGATTATCTCTTGTTCTTGTTCTTCAAATTGAACAAAAATTTTATCATTTATCTTTAATTTATATGAGTTTTTCTTGAAGTTTTGATTTACCGATACTTTGTTGTTGTTTATCAATTCTTGAATTTTGGCACGCGAAATTTTATCAAAAACGTTTGACAAAAAAACATCAAGTCTTTTGCCCTCATCGCTTTCTTCAACGGTAAAATAGAGTTCTTTCATAGCAATTTAATCGGTTTTTTAGTTAAAATTATCATAACTATTATACCAAAAACTCCAATGTTTATGAAAATATCGGAAATATTAAATATCGGAAAATTTATAAAAGTTAAGTCAAAAAAATCCCGAACATAACCGAACACAACTCTTTCGTATAAATTTCCAAAAATTCCCGCCATCAAAATCGTTATAAAAAACAGCTCTTTTATTAAAATATTTTCAATATTTTTTACAATGTAATAACACATTAATATTAATGCTATAAAAGAGATTATGATTAAAAATAATCTCGAATTTTGCATAATGCTGAAAGCTGCACCGTAGTTTTTTGTATAAATAAAATTAATTCCGTATTTTAAGAAATTTCCGCTTTCTGCGATTTTTTTCAGAATCAAGTTTGAAAAGTAAAAATCAATAAATGAAAAAAACAGAAATGAAATTAAAAAATAGGTATATTTACTATTTTTTGTCATTTTCGGAATCCTTTTTTTTGTCATTTTTATTATTTTCAAGCTTTGCCGAAATCACATTTACTCGCGACATTGCAAATCCCATGCCGGTTATGTTTATTTTGATGTCTGAGCCTCTGCTTAAATCGAGTTTTGCCACACCAAAAGAAGCAACCGCAAATTCATTTAGGTTTTCATTATTTGAAATAAACATTCTTTCTAAAATGCCGCTTTCCGGCAAACGTCTAAAGACTTCTTCTGCTTGAATTTGAGGGTAAGTTACTTTTTCTCTGCCGATTGAGGCAAGCACTATTGTGTCAGGCGGAGATTTTATGTTCAATGTCGCAGTATATTCTGTATTCATAGGAATTTTTGAAGGAGCATTCAGGTTAAAGCTGCAATAACTCGCGCTTCCGTAGGTAAGATATGTTTTTTCGAAAATAATATTATCTGAAGTTATTTTCCATTCGTTTGCAATTTTTTCCAAAAAATAAATCGTGTCGGAATTACTTTGCAGGTAGCCTTTATCTCTTAAAATCCCGCCGGCAGAAGCTGTATCTGCACGAGCACTTTCTTCAAGATATACAGTCGCGTAATTGCCGCTTATTTTTATATCTATAATTTCCATTTTATATTTTATTCCGGGATAATTTTCCCAGGTTTTTTTAATCAAGTCAAAGTAGTTTTCTCTGTTGAAACCGTCTGCATTATAATAATTTGGGGCATATAAATCTTTTAGTTGCTCAAATTTGTATTCGTTGGAAAATTTTGTGTGAAGGTAAAAGGTATCTCTAATTTCTTCATAAGGATTTTGTGAAGTCGTTTTAATCTTGTCAAAAAACCCTTTTTGGGTCAAAAGTGCTATGTTTTCAGATTCGGCAAATACTTTAGGCGAAAATATAATTACTGATAAAATTATTAATAGAATTTTTTTCATGACACCTCAATCGTTATTCCTGTATAAAATCCAAAGAGCCATATCGGCTAAGACCATTGCACCATTGATGATATAAAGCCAGATTACATAATCGAAACTGTACATGATTTTATGGACAGTTCCGAAAATATACCCCAACAAAATTAAAAGTAAAAAAAGAAAACTTTTGCCTTTGACTGATTTTGTCTGATAGGATTTAAGCAAAGCCACAGGCCAGCTTATTCCGAAACAAACAAGCATTAAAATTTCATAGTAACTGAAATTTGAACTGTTAATATAATGTATTGCAGTTTGTGCAAAATGCAGCATATGTTTTATCCTTCAAGAAAAATTATACTTCAAATCAGCTTAATAATTAATAGTTTAAAAAGACTATATTTTCTCGTCATTGCGATATATTATTTATTTGTTTTTATATTTTTCTTTCGGTACTTTTTGCCATCAAAAAGTACCGAAAGAAAAAAAATTATTTGTCGGGTACATAACAATATATTAAAATAACATTTTATTTAAAACTTACTTAATTAAACTATATTTCAACATTTGACATCATGGAAATCAAGGTTTGAATGGTGTTTTCCATATTTACGCTCTCAGAAGTTTTTTGTTGCAAAAAAGCATTTACTTTTGGCATCATTTCTATTGCAACGTCAAGAGTCGGGTTAGTACCGGGCTGATACATACCTACATCAATCAAATCTTTGTTTTCTCTGTAGATTGCAAGGATTTTTCGCATTTTTGCCGCAGCTTCCTGCTGTTCTTCTGTTGTGATTTCTGTAGCTAGCCTTGAAATACTTCCTAAAATATCTATCGCAGGATAATGATTCATTTCCGCAACTTTTCTTGATAAAAAAACGTGTCCGTCAACAATCCCTCTTACTGTGTCAACGACAGGGTCTGTGATGTCATCACCTTCCATTAAAACGGTATAAAGTGCAGTGATTGACCCTTCAGGGCTGTTTCCCGTTCTTTCCAGTGCTTTTTGAAGCCATGAGAAAATCGAAGGCGGATAACCCTTCATTGTAGGCGGCTCCCCGATAGAAAGCCCGACTTCTCTTCCCGCCATGGCGCAGCGCGTTACTGTATCGGTCATTAAGAAAACTTTTTTGCCCTGATCCCTGAAATATTCACAAACGGCAGTAGCCGAAAGCAGACATTTTTGACGAATAAGAGGAGGCTGGTCACCTGTTGAGCAAACTAAAACAGATTTCTTCATACCTTCTTCGCCCAGTGAATTTTCAATAAAATCTCTGACTTCTCTTCCGCGTTCTCCGATAAGTGCCATAACGTTTACATCGGCGTCAGAATTTCTTGCCATCATCCCGAGAAGTGTACTTTTACCTACCCCTGAGCCTGCAAAAAGCCCCATTCTTTGCCCACAGCCAAAAGTCAGTGTTGAGTCGATAGCTCTTACTCCTGTTGAAAACATATCTTTAATCAAAGGTCTTTTAAAAGCATCCGGTGGAGAATTTTCAACTGATACCCATTTTGCTTCGGTTGTGTCTAATGGCATCCCGTCTATGGGTTCACCCAAAGGGTTTATCAATCTTCCCAACAGAAATTCTCCTACAGGAAGCATTATAGGTCCTCCCGTGCTTTGAACAAGACTTCCCTGACCGATTCCTGCTCCGTCATATAATAAAAGAAGCTGTGCAACATCACCCTTGAAGGCAACGACCTCTGCGGCTTTTTTTTCGCCATGCATATTTTCGATATAGCACAAATCACCTATTTTTAAGCCCGGTAATTTTACTTCAACCGTTAAACCCAAAAGCTTTGAAACACTTCCTTTGTATTTGTACAAGGAAGTTGAATCAATTACGTGCTTGGCACGACTTTTAATTTCTGATAAAGCATTATTGCAACTTTCGTCAATCATTGCACTATTATTCTCCCACCCTTTTATAATAGCATATTTTTAATGAATAGGGCAATAATTTATTGTGCTATCGAAAGCCCGTACATAGGTTTTATAATTATCTCAATGTTTGTATCTTTTTGCAGAGAGGCTTTGAGATTATTAAGAGCCTCTTCTTCGGTCTTACCGAAACCTATAACATTTTTTACAATACAATTTGCATTAAAATTATTGTTCCGACTGTTTTTGTAAATCATTGCAGGATATTCAACTGTTGACATGCGCACACCTCATTTTGTTAATATATATGTTATATCGGCTTTAATTTTTAAAATCTTAAATTTATTTTTGAAATACCCTCTATATGTATGGTATATCAAACTATAAGCGCGAATTGGCATTGTTTGAAAAAAATTTTTTGTGATATTATGTCATTACAAGAAACAGAGGAAATATGAAAATAAGCGTTAAAGTGCCGGCTACAACGGCAAATATAGGTTCAGGTTTTGATTGTTTGGGCATGGCATTGCCTATTTATAACACTGTAACTATTGAAGAAACAGTTTTGCCCGGCACCGGAATAGAAATTAATGTAATGTCGGAAGGTGATACCGAAGAAGATTTTGCAATGGAGCACATTCCTACAGATGAGAATAACATTGTTTATAAGGCAGTTGAATTGCTTTATAATTCAATCGGACAAAATCCTGCAGAATTAAAAATAACAATAAAATCTCAAATACCCATAGCAAGAGGGCTTGGAAGCTCGGCTGCAGTAATTGTGGGCGGACTTCTCGCGGCAAACGAATTATTGGGAAAACCTGCAGATGAGGCGGCTTTGCTTTCTATCGCAACAGAAGTCGAAGGGCATCCCGATAACGTTACACCTGCAATAGTCGGCGGCCTTGTTTTAACTTCGCAGGAAGAAGACGGAAGTATCCTTTACAGAAAGCTTAAATGGCCCGAAGAATGGCATATAACTGTTTGTATCCCCGATTTTGAACTTGCAACTGAAATCGCACGCTCTGTTTTGCCTAAAGAAGTTCCAATGCAAGATGCAACTTTTAACGCAAGAAGGCTTGCGATGTTTGTTGAAGCAATTCATTCAAAAGATGCGGAGTTAATGAAACTGGCTCTTCAAGACAAGCTTCATCAGCAATACAGGATGAAATTAGTTCCCGGACTTTGTGAAATCATTGAAAATCTTAAACACGAAGAAAACGTTTTAGGTTGTGTCCTAAGCGGTGCGGGACCTTCTATTTTAATAATTTCACAGAAAAACAATTTGGAGAAAATTAAATCCATCGTAAGCGAAACTTGGGCAGATTTAAACGTAAAAACAGATATCAAAACTCTCAAAGTAGAAGAAAACGGTGCTCAGATACTTGAAGCAAGTTTGGTCTAATTTAATAAGTAAATTTTTATTAAGAAAATAACAAAAATAAATATTTTGATTTTTTTATAAATCGTTAATTTTTTAAGAGAAAGGGATATTATATGTTTGTTGACAAAGAGAGTCATTCTAATGTTTCATTTGAAGGTACGGGCAGTTTGCTGATTAAGTATCATAAGTATTCTGAAAAAATGGGACAAGAAATTCTGCAATTAATGGAACAGAAAGTCGGTAAACTTTCCGGTGACATAAAAAGCTTTTTAAAAAGTAATGGCGCATTGAATGAAGCAGGCGATTTAGTGGGTCTTAAGCCCAAAAGTATTACTATACTTGACGGAAATGAATATTTTGATGAAGAAATACTTAAAGATGCTTCTTTTATTTTTCAAAGAGGCGGAAGTCTTGATAAAGTTATCGAAGTTGATAAAATTAAAATCGAAGGCGGACAAAATGTCGGCATTAGGGCTAAATTTGTAAGTATTTTAGGTGATTTTAAGTCAAGATTTATCTTTGCAGATGATTTAAAGGCAAGAAACAGTAAATTAGATTCGTACGTTGAAGTAAAAAATGCAGAATTTTATAATTCTTCAAATCTTAAAAAAATGAGCGTATCTGAAGACCTTGATCTTTATGGAAAATCAAAAGTAAGAAATTCAACCGTAGGTGATTTGTATTTAGATAATGCATCTTTTGCCGATAATGTTGTTGTTAAAAATAACTTTTCGGCTTGGGAAAATTCAAGGGCTTTAAGATTAAAAATACAAAATAATGCAGATTTACATGATTCGGCTGTTTTATCAATGTCAGGTGTCGAACATGTTTTAAATACTTGTAATAAATCGAGAGTCTCTCATTCAGTTGCAGGCTCTTTTTATGCTCATAATAATTCAATATTACAAAAGGTAGTTGCGCTTCGACATATTGGAGCGGGACATTCATCAATAGTAAAAAGTTCAATTTCAAAAGGTGATCTTGTTGCAGGTAATTCTGCTTCTGTTTCCGATGTTACTGTAAAAAAATCTTCTTTAATAGGCCAAAATGCTTTTGCGACCAAGTTGAAAACTAATACATTAAAGGTTATTGATAGTGCAAGGGTTGAAAATTCTTTGATTAATGGCGACTTATCATTGAGAGGGGATTCTGTTGCTGTTAATGTAAAGGTTGGTGATTGTGCAAACGTTTTGGACTGGGCAAAGCTTCAAAAATCTGAAGTGAAAAGAGGATTGACACTTCATGATAATGGTCAAGCCTCTGATATTTGGGTACAACAAGAAGGTTTAAATGTGAATGATACAGCCGGTATTAAAAATATAGTTGCACCTAAATATTATCTTTATGACAGAAGCACTATTGGCGGAAAAATTCAAGGTAAAATTAATTATATTGATCATAGGGTTAAAATCAATCCTGATACAAAATTTGATGCTTTTGCAAGACATTCACTGCCGATTACAAGATTTAGGGCAAAATTTTTGAGCAAATATAGTTTGAAAGTTTAATTTTAAAATAAATTAAATAATTTGCTTCCAAACAACAAAATTCCTATGGCAATACTTATGAAAGTTGCAATCATAACTGCACCTGCTGCTATGTCTTTTGCCATTCCCACCATTTTTGAATATTTATTTTTATATATCGAATCGAGTGAAAATTCTATTGCTGAATTTACCATTTCAGCAATAATTACAAGCGAAATCGTAAAAAGCAAAATACTGAATTCAAGAGGCGAAAATTTTAAAATTATGCCCAAAGCGGTAACCAAAAGCGCGATAGAAAAATGCACACGGATATTTCTTTCGCTTTTGAGTGCCAACCTTATGCCCTTGAAAGCATTTTGGCAAGTTCCTGAAAATCCCCCTTTTGACTTATATTTCGACATATTATCCCTTTAAATTCTTTAGCGCATTGTCCTGTGCTGTTACAATAAAATTATACTTCTCATTGGTTTCGTGGTCAAATCCGAGAAGGTGCATTATTCCATGACTGATTAAAAACTTTAATTCTTCCTTTAACGGCGTACCTTTTTTTTGTGCTTCTTGTGTTGCATTATCCAACGAAATTATTATTTCGCCTAAATTTATTTCATTATCAAATACAAATTTTTCGTTGGAATCGGCAAAAATAGCAAAAGTAATTATGTCGGCAGGGTAATCTTTTTTTCTGTATTCTTTATTTATTTCGTGAGCTTTTTTGCTGTCACAATAAAGAATATCAAAAGATAAAGTTTTAAATTTTTTCTTTGCAAGGCAGGATTTGTCAAAAATATTATTGTCTTGAAGATAATATTTAAGAATATTTTTTGCAGCCGAAATAAAATATTTTTCGTTAATTTTAATAGACGGATGAATATTTTCTGAAAAAATATTACTTTTTATCATTTTTTTCATTTCCGCCTTGTTCAAGCTGCCTTATTTTTTCATCAAGCTCTTTGTCGATAACTTTATCCGGCATCGGAATATTGATTTTAGTTTTATCCAGTTCATGGACAATATCTTCGTGATACTTAATCCTGTTATGTTGCATGCCTCTTAAAATTCTGTTAAAAGTAGCAGCGATTGTTTTTATATCCCGAAGAGTAAGCGGACTGTCAGAAAGCTGTCCGTCGTTTAATCTTTCTATAATAATTTTATCAATAATCGTTTCGATTTCCTCAGGAGTAGGGTTTTTAAGTGCCCTTGTCGCAGATTCAACCGCATCTGCTATCATAAGAATCGCCGTTTCTTTCATGTTTGGTTTTGGGCCTGTGTATCTGAATTGTTCTTCTTTTACGTTTTCTGCGCCTTCTTCGGCAACGGCTTGCGTGTAAAAATAGCTTGCAAGACCTTCTCCGTGGTGCTGCAAGATGAAATTATAAATGATTGGCGGAAGTCCGTATTCTTTTGCTAATTCTACACCGTCTTTGGGGTGCGCGGTTATTACCATTTTGCTCAATCTGGGATTAAGCTTTGCATGCGGATTTTCGATGCCGAAGTAAGATTGATTTTCTACAAAAAACAACGGCCTTTTTAATTTTCCTATATCGTGGTAGAAGGCTCCGACTCTTGCTAAAATCGGGTTTGCTCCGACGGATTCGGCGGCTGCTTCACACAGATTTGATACCATAAGGCTGTGGTGGTATGTTCCGGGGGCTTCAAATTGAAGTCTTTTCATAAGCGGTTGGTTATGATCGGCAAGTTCTGCAAGTCCGTAGGGGGTTATTATTTTAAAAATACTCTCCAGCAAAGGCAAAAGTCCAAGTGCGATTACTCCGCTGAGAAGACAGTTTATAAATGTTATGGCTGTGTCGGTTACTATTAATGCGTTGTCAACTTCAATAAGGCATTTTTCAAGTAAATATATGCTTACCACTATTACGACAGATGTCAGGGCAATGTCTATACCTGTTTTAATTAAATCGAACCTTCTTGAAAACTTTACTTGAGCTATTGTAATCATTGAGATTAAATTAATTAATGCAAATGCAAGAACAAATTGTATATTATACTCCAGTGTAAGCGTAAGAGTTATTAACATAAGAGATGCAAGCATCATTGCTATTCTCGGAGTTGTAAATATTGAAAGAATTATTATAAATGCAGGCATTGGTAACATATAAGGTGAAAATCCCGTAGGTATTAAGATAGAAATTAAAGCAAATGCTAGTGATAATGCTCCCATTATCATTATTCTGCTTGATTCTATATATTGTTTTTCAAATGTTCTTAAATATTTTAAAAAGGCAAGAGAAGTTAATAAAACAATAATAAAAATTCCTAAGAATCCTTTAAAGTTCATTTCCAGAACATTATAACCAGCTTTCCTTAAAGCATCACGCTTAAGCTGAGTTACGGGTTCACCTTCAAAAACTATCTTATCGCCTTTTTCAAAAACTACTTCAACGGGTTTGACTGCGTCTTGGGCATTTTTCTTGGCTGTGGTTGTTGCGTCTTCATCTATTATTAAATTCGGGACAATTACCTGTTCCAAAAGCTCTGTAATAACCGTTGATTGACTTTTTGGAATGTTAGAGACCATATTACGGTGGATTATTTTCCTTATATTATTGTTTTCATAATCTTTTTCACTTATTCCTACGCTTAGTATATTTGTCAATACAAGAGAGGCTTTGTCAAATACTTGTCTTACGCTGTTTTCGTTTGTTTTTAATAAGTAGTTAATAACAAACTCTTTTCTGTATCCTTCGGAAATATCGAAAAGAATTGATAATTCGCTTGTTTTTACTGACATCGGAACGTCTTTTTTTCTTATTTGAAGTATTGAGCTTTCAAGAGTTTCAAGGTTATTTTTAATAAAACTGTCTTCTGCAGGAGCTAAAATTGGTTCAACTTTTTGAGAGATTTCTCTTTTATGCTGTTCTGTTCTTTTTGTGTCAATTACGGTAATTGTTCTTTGGGCAATTATGTCCTTTTTGCTTATCCCGTTTTCGATTATGTTTTGAAACAGCAAATTTTGTGATGCAAGAATTATACTCATCAACAAAGCAAAACCAAAAAATGCGCAAAGATTTAAAAATTTTGAAGAAGAAAAGAATTCTCCCATAGCTTCAAATGATTGTGGTTTATTCATAAAAACATTCCTGATTCCTGTAATATTTTATTAATAACATTCTATAACAAAAAAGAAAATGTCAAATTATCTTAATAATTTGACAAAAACGCATGACTTTTATTTTTGTATGTTATATCATCAAGCTTGAGGGATATGTTATGGCAGAAAAAACAGTTTTTGATAAAAAATTAAATTTAAATAATATTACGGTTATGAGCGCGTTTTCAAATGAAAGTGACATGTTTACTTCATTGTCAACTACTGCGCTTTTGGCTAAAAATTCTGTGCCTTATTCTCATAAGCGCGCAGCTGATAATTATGTAATTATCAAAAGAATTTATAAATTTCAAGCGGTTCAAAGCCGCATAACAAATCAAGAAATTGCGCTTCTTAAGAAGTACGATTTTAATCTGCTTGAACATTCAACGATTAAGCAAATTAATGAAGAATTAGCCTACCTTAAAAAATGGGCGGTTTCTTCAAACGAACAATTAGCTTCAGATGCTGACGAAATAATTCAAATCAGGGCAAAAGAACTTAAATTTATTGTGGCAAGCAATTATTCTGCTGTGTCGGAAGAAATTTACGACGGTTACAAAGCTTTAGAACGTTATTTTGAGGAGATTACAAAGTTTTATCGTTAATATTTGTTAATTTTTTTTAACAATCAGGCAATTTTTTTTTCTTTTCTTTTTATTAATATTGTTTTCTTATGTTTTGTGTGAAAGGTAAAAATGTCAATGCAAATACTGGCAAATTTTAATAATAAGTACGCAGGAGTTCCGCTAAGCTATACTTCTGATGTAAACAAAGGCAAAAAACATCCTAAAAGTGCAATAAAGCAGCCGGAAGCCCCAAAAAACGTAAAACGCGGTGTGTTTTTAACAACTGCTCTTGGGGTTGCAACAGGAGTAGCAATAGCACTTAAGAGGGGAGTATGTATTAAAGATCCTAAACTCATTAGTGGTAAATTAAAATTCTTAAATCCTCTTATGAAAGTTGACTATGATTGGAAAAATATAATTATTATGGCGGGATCTTCAATTTT
>DAOQAU010000010.1:18559-37288 GCA_035354275.1 Candidatus Gastranaerophilaceae bacterium | reverse complement strand
ATGAAATAATTAATCAATAAAATAGCTGAACAGCTTATAAAGAGCTAGGATGCGAAGATGCCAAGAGGCGTAGCAGATTATTCTACGCATCCACGCATCTATTCATCTTATCTTCTTATAATTACACTTATTCAACTATTAATTTCTATTTACCATACTTTATTATGTAAACAAATATTAACATATGCTCTGATTTGCTAAAGAAGGCAATATAAAGAGCCGATAAAGCAAAATGTGAAGTCCTAGTCAGAGATATGTGTATGTTAAGAGTTAAGAGCTTTATTTTATGTGTATTTGTCATGCTTTTGTTGAGCTTTGTCGGCAGCAAAGCAGTTGCGGCTGATTATTCGGCAAACACAAGCGATGCTTTGATAAACAGGGCAATAACTTTAATGGAAGACACTTATATGACCTCATCTATAAAAGTTTTGCAAGGGGATAATTCAACAGGGCAAGCCATAGAGGTTAAGTTTGCAAATTTATCTGCAATATCAATAGATTATATGAGCGCAAACGCGGTTACCGTGGTAAACGAAGACGGCAAAATGGTAATTTACATAAGCAAATCATTCAAAACAGCTCCCGCAGAAGCTATTGCCTGCTTAATCAGACACGAAACCACCCACAACGACGAAAGATGCTCAATTGAAGAAGAGGTAAGGGCATGGACAAATGAGGCTGCAGCATGGGTTTATTTCAAATCAAGAAATCCGGGATTGGCAAGAACAGAAGCAAGCTCTTCAAAGTTAGTAGTAAGATTAGATTACTTGAGTAACTTATATAAAGCAGGGGGCAATTCTTTAATCAGAAAAGAAGTTTTAGCAAACGGAATGTACAGCCAATTGGCTATGAGATAATAAGCATTTAACATATATTTGGAATTCACACCCCGTGCCTCCACGGGGTTTTTATTAAACTCAAATTAAAACTATTGCATATATATGTTAAATTCAGAACTAACTTCAATTTTCTCACCGTTATAAACAAGTGCATTTAAAAGTTTATCAAAATAAGCCCTTTTTTCATCAACAAAAGAAAAATGACACTTATCCCAATTTGAGCCTGCTCTGTAATGAAGAATGGAGTTTTCAATAATTTGAAAGCAATATTCTGGTTTATATTCATGGCGCAAAGATTCGGGCAAGATAATTGATTTTGAAATATCCAAATGCCCTGTATGTCCCATCCATTTTATTTTCAAATCAGGATTTTTCTTTAACCAATAATAGATTTTTCCGCCGACATCTGTTCTTATGCCGTTGATTGTCCCGAGCCTGAAATCGAGTGAAGTCTTATCGGGAAGGTTTCCGCCAAAAATCATGATTCCGTTCCAAGGGTATTCTATATTTTC
This sequence comes from Candidatus Gastranaerophilaceae bacterium, assembly GCA_035354275.1. Taxonomy (GTDB): domain Bacteria; phylum Cyanobacteriota; class Vampirovibrionia; order Gastranaerophilales; family Gastranaerophilaceae; genus DAOQAU01. Next base: position 35,937 of record DAOQAU010000010.1, on the reverse strand, counting down.
TCTTCGCTGATGAATAGCACAAATATCGTTGTCACCAAGATATTCATTGAAACAAAAATCTTTTATAAAAAACATATCGGAATCAAGAACAACATGAATTGTATCTTTTTCCCACCTGAAAAATCTGTGAAAAGCCCAATGTATGCCCCAGCCACAAATTTGTGCGGACCCTGAAATAAACGAACGGAAACGCACATCAAGGCATTTTATCCCGAGTTTTTGGCAGATAAATTTAATTCTGTAACGCCTGTCGTAAGCGGTAATTGGAGTATTGTTAAAAACAATAAATTCAAAATCTTCGTCCTTGACAAACTTATTAATCGTTTCAAGTTGTCTGTAAATAAATTCGGGTGTCTTATCCGCCCACGTGTAGATTTTTACCTTTTTCATTTTTTCTCTCCAAAATAATGTTTTTAGTATTACCATTTGGTAATGATATATAAGTAATTATATTTAATAATTACCAATATGCAACACTATAAAAATATTTCTTCATATATAAAGCAAAGACGCCTTGAAACAGGCATTTCACTTAATGAATTTGCCTTTAATAACGATTTAGAACCTGCAACATTAAGCCGATATGAAAACGGCAAAAGAACCATAAGTTTAATGAACATGGTAAAAATAGCAAACGGCTTTAACCAAACATTAGCAGAATTTTTAGCCGATTTTGAGAAAAAATATTTTAAATAATGTAGGTCGGCATTGCCATGCCGACAATATAAAATGTGGGATAGCAAACCCACCCTACAATTACCCAAAACCTTTTATAATGTTGGGCTAAAAGCCCAACCTACATGATAAAAAAGTACGCCCGAAGAGATTCGCACGACAAACAAGGCGAATTTTTGAGCCGTAGTTTGACGGGTCGGGAATGCAGATTTTGTTTATGAGCACATGCGAATAATAACAAAATCGCATGCGCGGGACTCCCGAAGTATTGATAAAAAAAGTACGCCCGAAGAGATTCGAACTCCCGACCTTTTGGTTCGTAGCCAAACGCTCTATCCAGCTGAGCTACGGGCGCCTACTTTTTCTGTAGAAAAAGTAGGCAAAAAGACTTTTCAGACTATTGCTTTTTGTTTTTCTACAAAAATTTTTTTGTTTAGTTTTCACTTGCCCCTCAGCTGGATAGAGCGTTATCTAACTTTTGTTGAACTTTTACTTCGTAAAAGATTCAACGGGCCAGCTGAGCTACGGGCGCATTTTTAGTGAATAGTTAATGGTGAATGGTGAATAGAATTAAAATATAAAAATATTGTATTTGAAATTACTATTTACTATTTACTATTTACTATTTACTATTTACTATACCGATTTTACCAAATAAAGTTTTTTTATCAAGCAAACTCTTTACATTTCCGTTCACAGTTCACCGCTCACCCTTCACCATTTTGTAACTTTATGTAAACTATTTTTTAAAATACTAAAGTTTTCTTTAATCCTGCCCGATATTCCTTATATACATAGTTGTTGAAAGGGATATGTTAATGTTAAGGAAAATCGAAACACCTACAAATAATATCTACGGTGGCGTCGAATTTATATTAAGAGGAGCAAAAAAACGCCGTTCTATGGCTTTGGCAACTGCTAAAGTGCTTAATTCGGAAATCGGCATCCAAACAAGGCTTGTCGCAGTTAAGTAGCGTGAGCTAAATAAGATAGTTGAGAGTTTTAAGGCGGGTTTTCTTTTAAGAAAACCCGCCTTAATTGTTGTTATTTTATTGTATTAACTAAGCTTAAAATACCAATCCGGCTTCTCTTGCTGCATCAGCAAGTGCTGCAACACGCCCGTGGTACAAGAATCCGCCTCTGTCAAAAACAACTTCTTTAACACCTTTTTTCAAGGCTTTTTTAGCGATTGCCTCGCCGACAGCTTTTGCAGAATCAATATTTCCGCCATGGTTTAATTTTTCTTTCAAATCTTTATCTACAGATGAAGCTGAAGCTACTGTAACACCTTTTATGTCATCTATAATTTGAGCGTAGATGTGCTTTGTGCTTCTGTAAACAGCCAATCTTGGAGCCTCGGTGGTTCCTGAAAGTTTAATTCTGACTCTTTGATGTCTTTTTTGTGCTTGTTCTTTTCTTGTTTTTGTTTTAATCATTTTGTCCTTCTTTCTACCCAAACCTTCTTAGTAAAAACAAAATCTAAGGGTTTATGCGGGCTTATTTTTAATATATTGTGAGATCACGTGTCGCGCTTAGCTTGCACGGGATAACGCATTTGTAAGGCTTGCTCATTCGTTTGCCGACAACTGCGTTACTTTTTACCTGCCTTACCGGCTTTACGTCTTACGTGTTCGCCTTCGTATCTGACGCCTTTTCCTTTATAAACTTCAGGAGGTCTTTTTGCGCGAATAGTTGCGGCAACATCGCCTACTGTTTGTTTGTTAGGTCCTTTTATTGTAATTTTGGTGTTGGCTTCAACGGAAATTGTAATTCCTTGAGGCGGAACAATGTTGATAGGATGTGAATAACCCAACTGCAAGTTTAAAGTTGTACCCTGCATTGCTGCACGGTAGCCTACGCCTTGAAGTTCCAAGCTTTTTTCAAATCCTGTTTTTACTCCGTTAATTGCATTTGCAACAAGTGTTCTTGAAAGTCCGTGAATTGCTCTTGTTTTTCTTTCTTCATCGCGTCTTGTCAAGATGACTTTGTTATCTTCTTTTTTAATGAGAATTTCTTCTCTTACATCGACGGTTTCCGTACCTAAAGGACCTTTAGCCGTTACTGTTTGTCCTTCTATTGTAACTTCAACTCCCTGAGGGATTTCTATCGGTAATTTGCCTATACGTGACATTGTTTTTCTCCATTTCGGTATTGTGTAAATAAATTGAGCTTTTCTACCAATTATGCTCTTTTTTTAGTTGAAGAGTTGATAAGTCGATAAGTTGAATAGTTATTTAATTGTTTAAACTTTTCGACTGTTCGACTGTTAAACTTTTCAACGGTGAACTTCGTTCGCCTTACCAGACGTAGCAAAGAATTTCGCCGCCCATATTGTCTTTACGGGCTTTTCTGTCTGTCATCAAACCTTTGCTTGTTGAAACAATCGCAATTCCTAAACCGCCTAAAACCTGAGGAAGATTTTTTGCTTTGCAATAACTTCTCAAACCCGGTTTTGAAATTCTTCTTAAATTTGAGATAACCGGCTTGCGCTTTTCGTCATATTTAAGAACGACTGTCAAGAAAGTGAATTTTCCTGATTGTCTTGTTGAATAGTCAGTTATGTAGCCTTCTTCTTTGAGAAGTTTTGCCAATTCGACTTTCAATTTTGAACTTGGCATTTCGACTGTTTCGTGAGATACCAAATTTGCGTTTCTGATTCTTGTAAGCATATCTGCTATTGGATCTGTATTCATTGTTGTTCGTCCTTTGTTTTTATTTGTTCACTTTATCGTAACAGTAAATGGTAAATGGTAAATAGTGAATGGTTTTTTATCTATTTACTATTTCCTATTTACTATTTACTTGTTTACCAACTTGCTTTGACTACACCGGGAAGTAAGCCCCTGTGAGCCATTTCTCTCAAGTGAATTCTGCACAAACCGAAGTCTCTGTGAAATCCGTGAGGTCTTCCGCAAATACTGCATCTGTTGTGTAGTCTTACTTTTGGGTATTTTCCTTTTGCTGCAAGCTCTATGCGTCTTGCTTCTTTGTTCATCATTGCTTTTTTAGCCATTGTTGCGTTCATCCTTTGTTTTTAATTAATAGTTTTATGTTTGAGTTGAAGAGTCGATAAGTTGAATAGTTTATTTTAAAACTTTTCGACTGTTCGACTATTAAACTTTTCAACCTTTCTTGAAAGGCATTCCAAGCTCTGTAAGCAAAGCTCTTGCCTCATCATCCGTGTTTGCTGTTGTGATTATAGATACGTTCATACCTTTAACCAAATCAACTTCTTCGTATTTTATTTCAGGGAATAAAGCTTGTTCTTTAAGTCCCATTGTATAGTTACCGCGGCCGTCGAAACTTTTTGAGCTTACTCCTCTGAAGTCTCTGATACGTGGAAGTACAACACAAATTAATTTCTGTAAAAAGTCGTACATTCTCTCACCGCGCAAAGTAACCATTGCTCCCACCGGCATTCCTTCTCTTAATTTGTATGATGCTATTGATTTTTTGGCTTTTGTGACAACCGATTTTTGACCGGCTATTTTTGTAAGCTGTGCTTCAATAACTTCAGCAAGTTTAGAGTTGTGGGAAGCTTCACCGACACCCATGTTCAAAACTATTTTGTTGAGTCTTGGAACTTGAAGGTCATTTTTATACCCGAATTTTTCTTTCAGTGCCTTTTTAACTTCTTTTTGATACGTTTCTTTTAAACTTTTTGTCTTTGCCATTGTTCATTCGTCCTTTTTCTAATTTATTGGATTTATGAGTGAGTAGAAAGTTATGAGCTGAGATTTTCCGTTCAATGCTCACGTTTCACAGTTCACTTTTACACATCCAACTGTTCACCACATTTTTTACAAACACGTATTTTTTTGTCTTTAACTATGTCGTGCTTGATCCTTGTCGGTTTTTCGCAACTTGGGCATACTACCATTACATTGGAAGCATCAAGTGGAGCTTCAAGTTTTATTAATCCGCCCTGAATTCCTGCCATTGGGTTTGGTTTTTGTGCTTTTGTAACCAAGTTTGCGCCTTCAACAACCAAATTTGATTTTGAAGGATTAACTTTTTTAACGTTTCCGATTTTGCCTTTGTCTTTACCCGCGATTACCATTACTCTGTCGCCGGTTTTTACTTGCAAACTTTTTTTATTTGTTGGTTTTTTCATTTTATTTTCCTTTGTTTTTTATTATGTCATGCTGAACTTATTTCAGCGAGTTCGGGATAATTTATTCGTAAGGCTCATCCTTCGCCAACGACTAAATTACTTCCGGAGCCAAAGAGATAATTTTCATAAAGTTTTTATCTCTTAATTCCCTTGCAACAGGTCCGAAAACACGTGTACCGCGAGGGTTGCCGTCTTTGTTGATTATTACGGCGGCATTTTCGTCAAATCTGATTGTCGAACCGTCGTTTCTTTTGATGTCGGCTTTTGTTCTTACCACAACAGCTCTTACGACTTCGGATTTTTTTACTGTCATATTTGGTGCTGCGTCTTTAACGGTGGCTACTATAACATCGCCGACTGCCGCAAACCTCTTGTTAGAGCTTCCCATAACACGTATGCACAAAAGTTCTTTTGCGCCTGTGTTATCTGCTACTGCTAATCTTGATTCTTGTTGTATCATTATTTCACGTCCTTTGATATGATTTGTTTATTTTTTATTTTAGTGAACCGTGAGCGGTGAGCTGTGAGCTGATTTTCAGCTCACAGTTTACAGTTCACTTTTTCACTATTTAGCCTTTTCAACCACTTCAAGCACTGCCCAGCGTTTTGTTTTTGAAACAGGTTTTGCTTCAATGATTTTTACAATATCACCTTGTCCGCAAAGTCCTTTTTCATCGTGCGCATTGTAGTGTTTGTTTGATTCCATAATTTTTTTGTATTTTGGATGAGGGTTGTAAGATGCTACTTTTACAACTACCGTTTTATCCATTTTGTTGCTTATCACAACTCCTTGTTTTTCCTTTTTAGGCATTTATTATACGCTCCTTGTTTTCTTTGTTAACTTTTTTCTTTAAGTATTGTTTTTGCTTGAGCAATTAAACGTTTTGTTTTGTCAATTAAAGCTGTATTTTCAAGCTTATGCGTAGCTTTTTGTATTCTTAAATCAAAAAGCTGTTTTTTTGATTCTGTAACAACGCCATTTAATTCTTCTATTGTTTTTTCACGTAATTCGGTTAGTTTCATGGTTTTATCCTTATTCTCTTATGTTTTTATTGGGCTTTTTCTATAATTTTTACTTTGATCGGAAGTTTTTGAGCGGCTAATTGAAGTGCTTCAACAGCTTCTGCCCTGTCAAAATAATCCAATTCAAAAAGAATTCTTCTGGGTTTTACAACTGCAACCCAGTATTCCAAGTTACCTTTACCTGAGCCCATACGGGTTTCGGCAGGCTTTGCGGTAATAGGCTTGTCGGGGAAAATTTTAATCCAAACATTACCGCCGCGTTTAATTTTACGCGTCATTGCTCTTCTAGCAGCTTCTATTTGGCGACTTGTAATCCAGCCGGGCTCGACTGCCTGCAGCGCGTATTGACCGAATTCAAAATTTACACCCCTTGTTTCGGTGCCTTTCATGCGGCCTTTCATCATTTTACGATATTTTGTTTTCTTTGGCATTAACATTTTTTGTATCCTTTATTTTGTTTTTATTAGCTTTATGTTTTAGTGAGCAGTGAACTGTGAAGTTATTTTCTTAACCCTTCACTCATCACTCTTCACTTGTTTTAACTCTTTTGGGGCGTCTTCCCATAGATTTTTCTTCACCGTTTCCGGCTTTTTTAACCGCTTTTATGTTTAAGTCCGCTTTTTCACCGGGCATTAAGTTGCCTTTGAAAACCCAAACTTTTACGCCGATTTTACCCATAATTGTATCTGCTTCTGCAAAACCGTAGTCAACATCTGCTCTTAGCGTTTGCAGAGGAATTCTTCCTTCTTTAGCCCATTCTGAACGGGCAATTTCTGCACCGCCAAGTCTTCCCGATACCATAACTTTGATACCTTGAGCACCTGCTCTCATTGTTCTTTGCATTGCTTGTTTCATAGCTCTTCTGAAAGCAATCCTTTTTTCAAGTTGAAGTGCGATTGCTTCTGATACTAACTGAGCATCGGCATCAATTCTTGCTACTTCAACAACATTAATGATTACAGGCTTATTTAAATATTTTGAAACTTCATTTTTCAAATCGTCAATTCCTTGACCGCCACGTCCCACAACAATACCGGGCTTAGCTGTCACAACTGTTACTGTTGTGCTTTGAGCTTTTCTGGCTATTAAAATTCTTGAAACACCTGCTGTATAAAGTTTCTTTTTAATAAACTTTCTTATTTTTGCATCTTCTGCAATAAATTCGGCATAGTCTTTTGATTTAGCAAACCATGTGCTAACCCAAGGTTGTATTATACCTACTCTGAATCCGGTTGGATGTGTTTTCTGTCCCATTTGTTTATTGCTCCTTGTTTGTTTTTGTTTATCTTTCTTTGGTAAATAGTAAATGGTAAATAGTGAATGGGAATTTCTATTTCCTATTTACTATTTTCTATTCACTTATTTAATCACTCACCTTAAGCGTCAAGTGAGAAGTTCTTTTAAGTCTTCTGTAAATTCTTCCCTGCGCTCTTGGTTTTCCTCTTTTGTAAGTTACACTCTCATCGGCGAAAATTTCTGAAATTTTTAATGCTTCAGGTGCTACTCCAAATTTTTCTTTTGCGTTTGCAACAGCGGCTCTGAGGTTTTTTTCAACGAGTCTTGCTGCAAAATACGGCATAAAACGCAACATTGTTTGCGCTTCTATAACAGATTTGCCACGAACTTCGTTAATTATTCTGCGAAGTTTTCTGGCTGTCATTTTTATATCCGTTTGTTTTGATTTTGCTTCCATTTTATTTTCGTCCTTTTATTTATTAATCTCTTTTTGCTTTATCTGAGCCCGAGTGCCCTCTGAACATTCTTGTAGGCGCAAATTCACCTAATTTGTGTCCAATCATCTGCTCGGTTACATAAACCGGAACATGAGTTTTGCCATTGTGAACGGCAATTGTATGTCCTAACATGTCGGGAATTATCATTGATGCTCTCGACCATGTTTTTATAACTTTTTTTTCAGAAGTTTCATTCATCTTACTGACTTTTTTCTGTAAAGATTCTTCTACGTATGGGCCTTTTTTTAATGAACGTGCCATTTGTTTATTGCTCCTTGTTTTAATTTGTTTACTTGTTTGTTATGGGTGAGTTGTGAGCGGTGAGCGGTGAAGTTATTCTCTTCACTCTTCACTATTCACTATTTTTTGCGTCTTCTTACTATTAGTTTGTCTGACGCTTTTTTAACTTTTCTTGTTTTAGCACCCAGTGCAGGTTTGCCCCAAGGTGTTTTAGGGTGTCCGCCGGGTCCTGTTTTACCTTCGCCGCCGCCGTGAGGGTGATCGCAAGGGTTCATTGTAACCCCTCTTACTGTAGGTTTGATTCCCAAATGGCGGGTTCTTCCGGCTTTTCCTACCGAAAGGTTTTTATATTCGGAATTACCTAAAACCCCGATTGTCGCTAAACATTCTTTTCTTACCATTCTCATCTCTGAAGAAGGAAGTTTTATTGTAACGTAATTGCCTTCTTTTGCCATTAATTGTGCACCTGCTCCAGCGGTTCTTACCATAACTCCGCCTCTGCCAGGCTCCATCTCAATGTTGTGAATAATTGTTCCCAACGGGATTAATTCTAAAGGAAGAGCATTTCCTGTCTGAACTTGAGCTTCAGGACCGCTTAAAATTACATCACCTAAGTTTAATCCTTCAGGTGTCAAAATGTATCTTTTTTCACCGTCTGCATAAAAAACCAAAGAAATTCTGACATTTCTGTTAGGATCATATTCTATGGTCTTAACAGTTGCCGGAATTCCGAATTTGTCACGTTTAAAATCTATAACGCGGTAAGCTTTTTTGTGTCCGCCACCTTTGTGACGGCAAGTAATTCTTCCGGTATTATTTCTTCCGGATGTTTTTTTAATTTTTTTCAACAAAGATTTTTCCGGAGTTGAAGTTGTGATTTCCTGATAATCACTTCTTGTCATTCCTCTTTGTCCCGGTGATGTCGGATTTATTGTTCTGATTGCCATTGTTTAATGTCCTTTTTCTTGTTTTGATTACTTTGCTTGATTTTGGTTGAATAGTCGAAGAGTTGAATAGTTATTTTATTTAATTTTTAAACTTTTCGACTGTTCGACTGTTAAACTTTTCAACGGTGAACTTCGTTCGCCTATGCTCCGATTAATTCTTCAATCGGATCGCCTTCGATTGTCACGATTGCCTTTTTGCCTGATTGAGTTTGTCCGGCTTTTATACCCATTCTTTTTGAATGAGAAGGCATATAAACCGTTCTTACTTTTTTAACTTTCCTTCCGGGGAAAGCCAATTCAACCGCTTTTGCAATTTCAATTTTTGTAGCGTCTTTTTTTACTTCAAAAGAGTATTGCCCTTGAGCTGTTGCCGCCATTGATTTTTCTGTTATCAACGGTTTTTTAATTATGTCGTATAAGTTTTCTGTGCTCATTATTGTAACCTTTCAGTTATTTCATTAACAGCGGCTTCGGTTATTACAACATAATCCGCTTCTAATAAATCTTTTACGTTTAAATTTGAAGGTAAAATCATCCTTACACTTGGAATATTTCTTGCGGCAAGTTCAAGATATTGATTTTCTGCTGCTTTTGTATCCGCGATTATAAGAATTTTTCCTTCAACTTTCAGGGAAGAAAGTGCTTTTGTCATTAATTTTGTTTTAGGTTCTTTGATTTCAGAAAAATCTTTAACTATAACAAGATTGCTTGCCTTAGCTGATAAAGCTGATTTCAAAGCCAGTTTTCTGGCTTTTTGAGGTATAGCAAAACCATAATCTCTCGGTTTTGGTCCAAAAATTACTCCGCCGCCTGCAAACAATGGTGAACGGATTGAACCTGCTCTTGCACGTCCTGTTCCTTTTTGTTTCCAGGGTTTTCTTCCGCCGCCTGCAACTTCTGCTCTTGTTTTAGCGCACGCTGAACCTTGTCTTGCGTTATTTAACTGTCTTCTTAGTGCCAAATGCATAACATGTAAGTTCGGTTCAACACCAAAAACGTTTTCGTTTAAAGCCATTGCGCCGAGTTCTTTACCGTTTGTACTTAATATTTTTAATTCTTTTGACATTTTTTTATCCTTATTTGTTTTATGTTGTCGGGTTAGAAAACCCAACCTACTTTAACGTTTTAATTCTACTGTTCACAGCTCACTGCTCACAGTTCACTTTTTAATTCCATTTAGTTCTTGAAGGTTTGATTGTAACCAATTTTCCTTCTGGTCCGGGAACTGAGCCTTTGATTAAAATCAGGGAATTTTCGCTGTCGATTTTAACAAGCTGCAATTTTGTAACGGTAACCCTTTCGTTACCCATGTTGCCCGCCATGTTTTTCCCTTTGATTACACGACCGGGGGTTGTGCCTGCGCCGATAGAACCCGGCTCTCTGTGGTTTTTAGAACCGTGAGCCATCGGGCCTCTTGAAAAATTCCATCTTTTAACAGTACCTTGAAAACCTTTTCCGATTGATTTTCCTGTTACGTCAACTTTTTTAGCGTTTTCCAAAACGGAAAGCTCAATTTTTTGTCCTACTTCATAAGCTTCCGGATTATCAATTCTGAACTCCTGTAAGTATCTGAAGTTAGATAATTTATTTTTTGCAAAATGACCGATTTGAGCTTTTGTCAAGTGTTTTTCTTTAGCTTCAACCGTTCCAACCTGAATGGCATTATAACCATCTTTTTTTAATGTTTTAATTTGAGTTACTACAATATCGTCAACCTTAATAACGGTAACGGGTATTGCCAACCCTTGTTCATCAAAGACGGTTGTCATTCCAAGTTTTTTGCCTATTAAACCTAGTGTCATATTATGTTTTCCTTCCCGGTAACAAATTTTTCAAAAATTTCTGAAAAATTTCATACCTCTTCTTGCGAGCGCTACATTTACAGGTTATTAACCTATTTCTTTTTTGCCTATAGCTTTTTAAGGCTTGTGTAGATCACATTATTATTTAAAATAAAAATGCTATTTAATTTTCAATCCGAAGTTTATAATTTAACTTCGATGTCAACCCCGGCGGGTAAATCTAATCTACTTAACTCTTCAGTTGTCTGTTGAGTCGGGTCATATATATCAATAATCCGTTTGTGCGTTCTCATTTCAAAATGTTCTCTTGATTTTTTGTCAACGTGAGGTGAGCGCAAAACGCAATATATACGTCTTTTTGTAGGCAAAGGAATAGGTCCTGCAACTTTAGCGTCCGTTCTTTTTGCTGTTTCAACGATTTTGTCTGCAGACACGTCAATCAACTTGTGATCGTATGCTTTTAAACAAACTCTGATTCTTTGTCTTGTAGCGGTTGCCATTTTTGTTTACTTCCTTTGTTGTTTTTATGGTCAACACTTGCCAGTACAGTATCCTGCACCACATAAGCTAGTGTCGTGCATACAATCGTAACTTAAACAAAATTCAGTGTCAACAGGATTTTTCATGTTTTGTGAAGATGTTGTAATAATTATATTAGTCTCTGCCAAACAATACTATCGGCAAATTTTTCTCGTGCGCAAAATCAAGCAACTCCTGCGGAACATCTTCTATAGCATTTTCTTTAAATATCATCCCTGAAATTTTAGGGTTATACACAACAACTTCGTTGTGTTCAGTTGGGCTGGGGTTAAAAAGCTTATCTTGTGCATTAGACAAAGCTTGTTTTAAATCTTCGCCTTTTATTGTCCTTTTTTCCGTATTTACGTCAGAAATTTGTCTGAAATGTCTTTTTGCAATAATCTGTTTATAAATCTCACCGTATTCCGCTTCATCTAAATTCGGATATTTTAAAGATAATTCTTTAATAACATTGTCTCTTAAAAATGTTCTGTAAGAATTTTTATTTGTGGTTAATTGTACAAAATTATCAAAATTTTTCTTAACACCCGAACCTTGATTCATTTCAAAAGCATTTGCAATATTGCTGTTTTCGGATTCAAGCACAAAACCGTATTTTCTATAATTATAAGTTTTGTTTTTTTGCGGGGAAAGCACTGAAGTGCTTAAAACCCCGGGTCTTGAAACATCCGAAAGAATATCAATTTTTTGAGCACTTTCAGCCATTGCATTATCAGGAATAAAGTGGGTTAAAAATCTAATATTTTCTTTTTTAACCCCCGGAACAAACCCAAACTGTGCCATATCTTGATTATCTGCAAGATTTGACATATTTATTACTTTATAAGTTTTGCCCTGATGAAGTATCTGCGGAATTTTTGAAGGGGTAACCACCCTGCTTGTGATAATAACATTTCCCGTCTTATAAATATCATTCAAAGCTTTTTCTATTGGAGCAAGTCTTTCGGGTGAAAGAGCACTGGAATAAATGTCATAAAAATCTTTATTTACTCCTTTCAAATCGGCTTGGGCAAAGATTTTTGAAATAAGATAATCTTGAGGGTTTCTGAATCTTGTTGCAATATTTTCGGCTGACGCACTTCCTGTATTAAATTCTTCAGACCAGTGATGGTTTTTTACAATTTCAACAATCCTGTTTTTAATTTCTTTTGGCATATTGATTTTTTCAAGCAAATTGTTTGTATAAAGGGCAGAAACATTTTGATGCTGTTTGTCTATAGTGCCTTCTATTTTTGCTATATCGTGGAATAAAATGGAAAACTTCATAACGGTTTTATCTAAATCAGAAAGTTTTGAATAATCAGGATGATTCATCGCTTCCTGTAATACTTTCATAATGTGGATATCTGTGCTGTAAGCGTGAGTTGGCTGCTGTTGTTTACCTATAAAGTTAAGATATTCCGGAAAAGCTTTTATTATAGAATTCATTGATTTATTGAGTTCGGGATTTTGTGATACTACTTCGTTTTCAAGCATAAATTTTCTTGTTAAATCTATAAGTTTTGTTTGGGCATCATTTTCGGCTGTGAAATTTTTGAGATTAGGAACGCCTTCGTAGGCAAAAATATTTCCCGCCTTGTCAAACTTTGGCTGAATTTCCATTTTCTCAAATATTTTAAGTTTTTCATCGACAGATTCTTTTTTTAGAAGTTGGCTTAAATCTGCCATAAAACTTTTTCTTGAATATTTAAGCGGAAGTCCTTCTTTTCCAAAAGAAGTAAAATCAAAAGTTTTTAAGATGTTTTCTGTTTGAGGATAATTTGCCAAAAAGTTTTTACCAAAAAGTCTCATGCTTTCAACAGGTACTTCTATAGGCGTTATAGCTTTGCGCAAAAATTGTTCAATACTTCTTAGCCTTGAATCGATACTAATTCCTGCCTGCTCCAATTTTAAAATATTTTCGGCATCAAGTTCTTGTTTTAATGATTTTAAACTATTTTTTAAAGAAACACAGTAATCAATATCGAAAAGGTTTTTTTTACCTGCTAAAATATCTCTTTTATTCCAAATTTTATCAAATATTTGAGAATCGTTTTTTATTTTTTCAATGGATATCAATTTATTGAAAGTTGTTAACTCTTCTTTGCAATAAATTGTGTTAAAAATGTTTTTTAAATAATTATCTGCACTTTTGGAATGGATATGTTTTTCGATATTAGATAATATTTCACAACATTCCTGATAGTCTTTTTTATTGTGAATATCCGAGATTATCTGCCATAAATTGTTTGGTTCTTTTGCCTGAATCATTTTATAAAAATTTAATCTGATATTAAAAAGTTCCAACAAATCTTTAGGTTCAGAGTTATGAAGCTCTGATAATATTTTATACCAAACAAATTCATGAATTTGTTTATTTTCAGAAACCTGTTTAATTATTTCAGAAAAAGAATTAATATTTTCATCAGTTTCAATTTCTTTAAGTAAAACTCCAATAAAATTTTCAGACATATTTTCATTAATTTTAGATTTCATTTCAGATTTTTCTAGATATTCTAAAAATTTCATTTTAGATTTTATAGAAGGAATATTATAATTATGGTTTTCGCTCCAATCAAGCGAATATGTCAGATAATTAAATTTAAAAGGAGCTTTTTCAAATTCTTTAAACAAATCCGAATAAAAATTTAGTTTTTCTTGAGAATCTTCATTTAAAATTCTTTTGACTATTTGCCCAAAAGCTTCCCTTTCGGATTCTTCTTTAATGGGGTGTGTTTTTATAAAATCAGATAAAGCATCTATTAGGGGAGGCTTTATTTTCATTTTTTGGCTTAAGTCGGAATTTTCGTTCTTTAAAAAATTTATTAAGATTTCTTGAAAATTTTGACCCGAATTATTTTTTAATTTAGAAAATGAGGCACTAAATTTGTCTAAATTAATTAAATCCTCTGGATTACGAAATTTGTAAAAAAGATTTTGCAGTAATTTTTCGTCAAGACTTTCTACGCCGACAATTTTTTCAAGGCTTTTCAAAATATTTGTATTAGGCTTTATTTCATCAAGAAATTTACCGGAAGAAAATGAGTTAAAATCAAAATGATATTTAAACCAATTTTGTTTTGATATTTGCGGGTTTAATTTAGAAGTTAAATTTATAAAATCTTTGACTAAATTAACATCTTCTGTTGTTTCTATTTCATTAAAAATTTTCTGTATATTATATTTGTTAATGCCTTCAAACTTTTGTGAATTTTGAGCTGCAAAATCGGCAAGTTCTGTTCGAATTTTCATAATATCTTTTATATTGTATTTATAAGATAAATTTCTTGGATTAGCTATGTAATTTAATGTATCGGCGTCAAGCCCTTTTATTTTTGCTACCGATTTAAAATAATCCATATACTCTTTGGCAAATTTGGGGTTGCTGTTATATTCAATAATTGATTGTAAGGTTTCAGAGGTAATTTCTTTTGGCAAATCAGTCATTTCATTGAAAAATTTAATCAAGTCCAATCTTGCTGTTTTTGCAGGGGCTTTGGCATAAGGCCATTCATTCTCATTTATATGATAAATAATACTGTCAAAACTTCTTGGCTCTAATCTTTTTGAATTCAGAAGGCTTTTTGCAAAATCAAGATTTGAAGCCATTGCTTCTTCGTTAAAGCATCTTGCAACAAGGTTGTTTATACTGTTTGAATTTAAATTTTCTGAATTCGGATGTTTAAAAATTTCACTTAAAAGCTCCATTTTTCCTTTTGCCTGTTTGTCATCATAAATTGAGCACAATATATCTGCTAAATTACCTTTAAGTTTGCTTTTTACAATTTCAGAATCATTGAATAAATTCACAAACAAAGTTTTTGCATTTATCATTTCTTGTTTTTCAAAGCCCCTTGAGGTTCCTGTGTGCCTAAAGGTTCTTGTCATAGCAGAAGAATTTATATCTTTATTTTTTGAAAAGGTCTTTAAAAGCTCTTCGTATTGGGGCAGACAAAATTCATCATCAAAGTATCTTAAAATTTCATTCATCCCGCTTTTACCTAAGCGATTTACAAGTCTTTGCGATTTTTCGGTGTCGGGATACATTTCTTCAATAGAATTAAGAATTTTTAAAAGATTTTTTCTTGGCTGAACATTGTCAAAAGAAAGCGCATAATTTGTTTTTTGTTTTATAAACCACTCCAAAATTTCAGAATCGGCATTTTTTGTCAAAGCTTTCATTTTAACAAGTTCTTTCAAAACTTCGGCATGTTGTCTTAAATCTCTGCTATTTCCTAATTCTTTGATTATTTCTGCAAGTTGTTTTTGGTCAAAGACATCTAATTCAACAAGATTTTTTATAAAAGCAGGCAGGGCTTCATTTGTTCCGTAATATTTTGAATTACTTTTCATTACAGAGATTTTTGCTTTATCTATTAAACGTTTGCCGTTTTCATCCACAAGTGATTTAAGGAATTTTTTTAAGTTAAAATTTTTAAGGTCGATTTGGATTTTATTTACATTTGAGCAAACTTCTTGTGAAGTACTTTCAAAACAGTCATTTATTGGGGAACGCACAAAATCGGATTTAACCTTTGCTAAACCCTTGCTAAGAATTTTTTTTGAAACTTTTCCAGCCTTTTCGCTGAGAAAGTCAGATATACTTGATATTAATCCCAATTTTAAAAACCCGACCTTAAAAATTAATCTGCATAATATAATAAAAACATTTTAAGACAAGAAATTGCCATGAAAATTCAAATAGGCATTGACTTTTTACATTTTAAGTTTACATTAAATTTCATGAACAAATTTTTTGAAAGCTTAGATTTGATTTATAAAAAAATCACCGCAAGGACAGAAAAAAAAGTTGCAAGGTTTTTGCTTAAAAACTCAATGACTCTTTCTGTAGCAGAGTCCTGCACGGGCGGGCTTTTAAGCTCAAGATTAACCGATATTGCAGGAAGCTCTGCATATACAAAAGAAAATTATATAACATACGCTAATGAAGCAAAAATAAAACTCTTAAGTGTAACCCCCCAAACCATTGAAAAATATGGTGCGGTGAGCGAAGAGTGTGCTCTTGAAATGGTTAAAGGACTTTTTGAAAAAACAGGCTGTGACATAAGTATAGCAACTACAGGGATTGCAGGACCGGGAGGGATAAATGAAAACAAAGATGCCGGGCTGCTTTTTGTAGCAATAAAAAGCAATTTTTCATCTGCAGTGAGAAAATTTGAACTTAACCCAAAAATTTCGCGCAAAAAAATGAAATTTTTATTTACCCAAAAAGCACTGGAATTTTTGTTGGAATTTTTAAGCGAAAAATCAAATATAAAATATTAAGTGCTTATTATACTTCTTAAAATATCTTGATAGCTTTTAATCAGAACTTGGGCAAATATTTCAGGATTAATTTGAGTTACTATTACAGCAAGAAGGTCTTGAGGGAGTTCTTTGAGCATTTCTACCAAAAATTCAGGCTCAATGACTTTTGCTGCTTTTATTAAATCGGGTTTTTCTTTTTCATTCAAAACTTTAACAAAACCTTCTGCCGGAAATTTTTCCAAAAGCTTAGGTTTTTCTTCAATCATGGCTAAAATAAATTTTCTTTTTTGGTCTTCGGGAATATTCACAAGAGCTTCTTTATATTTTTCTTGAGGCAAAGAGGCTATTTCTTTTACCAATTCCTGAGGGTTAAGACTTTTTGCGGGTTTTCCCGTAACAGATTCAATCATTTGAGCCAAAAACTCAGGTTTCATTTGCATAAGATGTTTGAGCACAAGGTTTTTGTCCAAATCCGGAAGGGTTAAAAATTTATCCATGCTCTCAGCGGGCATCAGCTTCATTATTTCTTTAGGAGGAAACATTTCAAGAACATATTTAACAAGCTGTTCTGCGGGCAAACGACCCATAAGTTCAAGCAATTTGGCTTTGTCAAAATAATTCAGACCTATTATTAAATCTTGTTTTTCTAAAAAAGGAAGAAGTTTTTCAAGTTCTTGTTCGGATAAATTTTGTAATATTGCAAATCTGTTTCCTACGCTTGACAGTTTAAAAAGTTCAACCAATGCCGAAGAGTCTTTTAAAACTTCTCTGCTGAATTTTGCAGCAGCAGAGTTTCCCTGAGCTGCTTCTGCTTCAATTATTTCATCAATGGATTTGTTGGCATATTGAGTAAATTTGCTCTGTGCTATGCCGAATCGGTTTGCTAATGAATAAATATCTGCATCAATTACAATCATGATTTTCCCTATTTTCGTATATGTTATTTAACGGCATTTTTATTCAAAAATTTTAATTAAATTTACAAAATTGTAACTTTTTTTAATATATGGTAATATAGATGAATAGATGAATAGGTGAATAGGTGAATAGGTGAATA
>DAOQAU010000010.1:0-18459 GCA_035354275.1 Candidatus Gastranaerophilaceae bacterium | reverse complement strand
TGAATAGGTGAATAGGTGAATAGGTGAATAACTTTTTTAAATGTATTTTAAGTTGGTTTTTTGTTTTTATTGCAGTGTTTTTGTCTTCACAAAATGCTTTTTGCAAAACCATAAGCAAAGATTTTCAAATTGAAACTAAAGATGCACGTGTTATAAAGGCTAATTTGAGTTATTTAAAAATCGAAAATGCCAAAAAATATCCGACGGTTTTGCTTTTACATTCCCTGGGTTATTCAAGCGAAAACTGGGGTAATTTAGCAGATATGCTTGTAAATTCGGGTTACGCTGTTATTAAAATGGATTTAAGAGGGCATGGAAAAAGCGTTTATGATGCAAACTTAAAGCAGCGTTCTTGGCAGTATTTTACAAATAAAGTTTATCAAAAATTCCCTTCAGATGTTGTACAAATGCTTTCAGAGATTGATAAACAATCTAAAAAAACAGATTTAAACAGGTTGGTAATAATAGGTGCAGATATAGGCGCAAATACTGCGATTTTGGTTTCAAAAAATCTTTCTGTGAAGCCAAAAGCACTTGTTTTAATTTCTCCTACAATGACTTTTAAAGGTTTATATGTTCCCATAGCTCTTTCTGAAATAGGTTATGTGCCTGTGCTTGCTATAACAAGCCAAAAAGACAGCTTTTGTCTTCAAGAACAGCAAAAACTGTCAAGATTTTCGCAAGGAGCTTTTTATGTTAAAAATTACCCCAACGGCGGCATGGGAATGTTGATGATAAAAGTTAACCCTGCAATGTCTTCTGATATAGTTAAATGGGTTGCTTCTTTTGTAAAATAGTGGTTTTTTTTATATTTTATAGTATAATCAAAATTTAAATAGGAGTGTTTATGGCGAATGAAGATGTTTTGGTGATGATTTTAGCCGGAGGCGAAGGTAAAAGACTTCATCCTCTGACAAGAGACAGGGCAAAACCCGCTGTTCCTTTTGGCGGAAGGTATAGAATTATAGACTTTGTGTTGAATAATTTTATCAACTCGGGATTTTTTAAGATAAAAGTTTTAACACAGTACAAATCCGACTCGCTTAATAAGCACATCACAAGAGGCTGGGCATTGTCGCCTTTTTTGAACCAATTTGTTGACCTTGTTCCCGCACAAATGAGAACCGGCGGAGAATGGTATAAAGGTACCGCTGATGCCGTTTTTCAAAACATAAATCATATTCACGACCTTAACCCCGATTACGTCTGTATTTTCGGCGGAGACCACATTTATAAAATGGATGTATCCCAAATGCTTGCTTTCCACAAAAAAACAGGCTCTGACTTGACAATTTCTGCTATTCCAATTCCTGTTAGTGAAGCTTCGGAATTTGGGATTATGGAAGTGGATGAAAATTGGAAGCTGATAAATTTTGTCGAAAAACCCAAATCAAAACCAAAAACAATTCCAAATAATCCCAATATGTGCCTTGCTTCTATGGGCAATTACATTTTTAACAAAGATATTCTTTTAAATGCAATCAATCAGGATGCAAAAACAAAAGTTTCAAATCATGATTTCGGTAAAAACGTTATTCCGACGCTTTTAAAAGAAAAGAAAAAAATATATGTTTATAACTTTGCTCAAAATAAAGTCCCTGGAATGTCGGATTCAGAAAAAGGCTATTGGAGAGATGTAGGAAGCATAGACGCTTACTGGCAGACAAACATGGATTTGCTTGATTATTGTCCTGAATTAAATCTTTATTCAAAAGAATGGCCGATAAGGACTTTTAATTATAATTATCCGCCTGCAAAATTTATTTGGGAAGAAGGCGACAGGGTCGGTATGGCAACAAATTCCATGGTCGCAGAAGGTTGTATAATCTCAGGGGGAAGCATTTCAAGATGCATTCTTTCTCCAAAAGTCAGGATTAACAGCTTTTCGCAAGTATCAGAAAGTATTTTGATGGAAAATGTTTCTATCGGAAGACACTCTGAGATCAGACGCGCGATAATAGACAAAAACGTTGAAATTCCGCCTTATACAAAAATCGGATTTAACAAACAGGAAGACGAAAAAAGAGGATTCCATGTTTCTCCCGGCGGAGTTACCGTTGTGCCGAAAGGTTCCAAATTGTGAGCAGTGAGCAGTGAGCTGAAAAGAACAGCAGGGTGGAATTGCTATTCCACCGATTGAGGATAAAATGAAAAAGATTTTAATGATATTGGGGATAATTATTGCGATTTGTGTGACCTCTGCTGTTACAATGGCTTTTGCGCCTAAAAAAAATTTAAAACCCTCTGATTATTCAATCGGGATAACCTATGAACAGGCTGTTAAAGATAAAAAACCTTTTATCGCTCTTTTCTATGCTGACTGGTGCAGCTATTGTATACGTTTTATGCCCAAATACAAGCTCATTTCGGACATTTACAAAGACAAATACAATTTTGTCATGATAAATGTAGAAAATCCCAAATACCAAAAACTTGTCGAAGACTATTCAATAAGCGGATTTCCTTCAATATTTATTATTGATAAGCAAATTGATAACAGAATTCCTTTGTATAACGGAATTTATGACGATTTGGGTAAGCTCAGAGGCGAACTCGACAGATATTTGAAAATTCGTTCTATGATTAAGAAGTAAATATTAATTGCTATTTACTTTATCAATAAATTTTTTTAATAAAGTTGACTAAAACCCAAGCAAAATCCTGATAAAATAGCCACATATTCTTTTATAAAATAGTGCTAGCAAAAAATTTTTTTATCGTTTTTATTATAGATGCTAGGATTTTTTTAAAAGGCAAATTATGCGAATAATTTTTAATCGAATTAATTTTTTTAAACCATACTTTACAAGTCATGAACGCAATGCGAACACAAATCATGTTTTGCCTTCAGACAATTCTAGTAACCTTACAGGGCAAAAAGGTAAGAGAAAATTAAATTTCAAGAAAACACTATTCTTAGAAAGAATATCAAAGCAAAAAGAAAAAAGGCATATAAAAAAATTATTAATTAAAAAATTGTCTGAACAAAACATAGAAAATCTTTTTAAGTCAAACGATATTGATTATACAAAAATATTTCAAAAATTAATTTTAGCTTGCGAAAATATTAAAGGACAAATAAAAGAAATTAATATAAGAATTATTGAAGCACCTTTAAATAATATTTTTACTGAAATATTGTTCAAAAACCATAATTCTAAAATTATTTTAATGAATAAAAACGGAGAAATTTTATCTGAAGGGCAAATTAAAACAGAACGCTTGAAGAAAGGCTCTAAAAAATTAATTAAAACACTACATGATTTCAGAAATAATACCGAATCAAAAACCATAAGTTTGTTATGTAACGGCTTGGAAGAAATACTACATGAAAGAATAATATTCAGAAACAATGTCGGGGAAATCATTGAAAGTTTTTATTTACAAAAATCTTCTGTAGCCGGCGTTTATAACTTAAATTACAAGGATAAACAAAATAAACTTATTAATTATTGCAAAGCTTTAAAAGATAAAAACGGAAATGTAATAATCAAAAAAAATATTAGAGGGAACAATAATGTCAAAACACAATATTACTATATTAAAACCCCTTCGGGAAGTAGGAAACAGCTATATAGAATTATTGATGAAAACGGTGAAACTCTGCTTAATAAAACAAATATATTTGAAGTGATTAACGATAATAAATCATTTACAAATATTAACGGAAGAAAATATACGACTGAAATAGTTGATAATTCAGTAATTATAAATAACATTAATACAGGGGAAGTGCTTAGTTATAATATTGACGACATTATTGAAAACAAAAGGGCAGAAACAATAGCCTTTTTCAAAAAAATCAATGCTGAAGACATTATAACAATGATTAAAAACAAAACAAAATTCTTTTATGTTGCTGATGATTATTTATCTGGATATAGCCCAACAGCCAATGTCATTAGTTGCCGAGATAACTTGTTTTCATTCGGACATGAATTAGGACATACAAAAGTAACTTCTGAAATTTTAAATGACGAAAAGCTTTTAAAAATATTCTCAGAAGAGCAACTGTTATTTAAAAATGCCAGTACATTATTACAACAAAATCATCTTAATTATTTTACAGAAACGAGTGATAGAACTCCTAAATCGAATCTGCATGAATTAATCGCGGAAACAAATGCTATTTTAAATACTTATCAGTCAAATTCTTGTTTTGGCATAAGGGCACATTACCTTCAGCAATATTTCCCAAAAACGATAGCTAGAATTTGTGATTTAATCGGTAATAATAAATAATCGATTAATATTTAACTTATTTCTTCCAAAACATCATCTCCGATTTCGGGAATTTGTTTGTTTATCGTTGTACCCAACTCTTGAAGCTTTTCAATGTTTCTTATTATGCTGTCATGCCCGTTGAGCCTTGTCAAAGCTGATGATATTTTCTTTCTTGCATCAAGCACATCTTTTAGCATGTCGGCAAATTTATCGAGCATTTTTGTGCAAATTCTTGAAATTTCAAGTGCGTTTTTGTTTTGTTTTTCTATTTTATAAAAATTATTTATTATTTTTAGTGCTGCAAGCAAAGTCGAAGGCGAAACCGGCATGACATTGTTTTTCCAAGCCAAGTCCCAAAGCTTGCTGTCTTCGCAGAAAAGCAGAGAATAGCAGCTTTCAATCGGAATAAACATTAAAACATAATCTGGAGAGCTGTCCGATAAAGAATAAGGACGCTTTGAAAGCCCCGTTATGTGCGCTTTTGTGGATTCCAAAAACTCTTTTAAATTTTCTTCTTTTTCGGTTTCATCTTCGGAATTTACGTAAGCGTCCCAAGAAGCAAGAGAAGTCTTTGCGTCGATATAAACTTTTTTGCCCTCAGGTAAGTTAATAGTGGCATCGGGGCGGCCATCGGTCATTCCTTTTTGAAGTTCATACTCTTGACCTTCTCTTAGACCCGAAGCTTCCAAAACTCTCTCGAGCACGATTTCGCCCCAGCTTCCCTGCCTGCGGTTGTCGCCTTTCATCATGGTTGCAAGTGAGGTTGTGTCTTGAGAAATTTTGTTTCCCGCTTCAATAAAAGTTTTTACATTTGAGTCAAATTGGGTTAATTTTTCGGCTTCGGTTTTGAAATTAAATTCTGTTCTTTTTTCAAAATCTTCTATCCTTTGCCTGAATTTTGAGAAAAATTCTTCCAATTTTGCTTTATTTTGTTCGGAAAATTCCTGAGAACTTTCTTTGAAGATTTTGTTTGTCAAATTCTCAAACTGAAGCTGCATGCGGCTTATTAGTTCTTCTTTGGCATCCTCGGCTTTTCTTTGAGTCAGCGCAAAAATCGCAAATACAAGCCCTGCACCTAAAACAAACCCTGCTATAAAAATCAATATTTCCATATCCACCTCTTTTTAAATAATTTTATCATGAAAAAACATTACAAATTTTTATATAAATTTTGTTTTACTGGCAAAAAAAATTTTGTTTGTTTATTATTATATTTATAAAAGTAATTAGTTATATTCAAAAGTGGGGTTTAAAATGAAAGTTTTTTTTAACGGATTTTTTACAAAAGTAAGTGTTTTAACAAGGAAAATGGTCGGCTCTGTTCAGTCGGATTTGGTCAGAAGCCCTAATCAAGATGTTTTTCAACAAGGACTCAAGGGGTTTTCAAAAGAAATAGGTGTTGCAAAAAAGGCTTTGGGCAAAAGAAAATTTTCAGATACTGACAGCTTTGAAATTTATGACAGGCTTAGAATGGAAAATGTCGGGGTTTTAAATAAACTTATAAAAGAAAAAGGGCAAAACGGTCAAAAATATCGTTTTAGCATCGAAGATTTGAAAGAAATGGCAAAGGTTGAACCTTCAAAGTCTTTAAGGCTTGAAGAATTGGCAGATGCTGTTAAAGCCGGTAAAGAAAAAAGATTTAGTGCGCAACAGATAATTACTTTTGCAAAATTGGATGATGTAGAATATAGCAGAGCTCAATCTTTAATGGATTTTAAAAATCTTAGCGGCGAGGATTTAATTTTGTTGACGAAACAAGATTTAGCACCGCAAAAAATTGAATCATTGAAAGTGGCTCAAGAGGCTTTGGCAAATAAGCTTACAAGCGAATCTGTAAGAAATTGTTTAACCGAAGAAAGTATTAATATGCAAGAATTGTTGCCCGGAATAAAAAGATATTATGAAGCAAGCAACGGACTTATTGAAAAAATATTAATAAGAAAAGACGGAAAATTTAACCGCGCCGAGTATTATTATCCAAATGAGAATATAGAAAAAGTTCTTTTGGACAAAGGCGGAAACATTTTGACGCATGCTCAAATTTAAAAAATAAGTGATTAAAAAGAGGCGGGCTTGTCATTAAACAAGCCCGCCTCTTTTTAATAAATTCAGAATTATTTTTCGAATTTTTCCGTATCCTCCTTTCTATTTACTATTTACAATTTACTATTCACCTTTATAGACTAGTACTTTTAAATTAATTATAAAAATTTTTATAATTTGATTTTTAATTTTAATAAATTCCCTTCGCACCGCTCACTGCTCACTTCTCACCTATTCATAGACCATGTGGTCTATATCGACTTATCTACCCAAAACTCTTATAAAATCGACCTTTATGTTGATGATAACCTCCTCTAAAAAGAGGTAATATGTACGGAGTAGATTAAGTTAGGGAATAGTAAATTATATTTACTTAAATAAGGAGGAGATTGATGAGAAGAGCGGTGGAATTTAAGAAAAAAGCCAGAGTTTTGCTAATTGACGACAATTATGAACATTTGGCGGGTATCAGAGAGATTATTAATTTAGAAAGCCAATTTGAAGTGGTTGCTACTTCTACAAGCGCGAATATAGGGATTTCGCTTGTGAAAAAACACCGCCCGGACATTGTTTTAATGGATATCAACATGCCTGAAAAAGATGGTCTTCAGGCAATTCAGGAGATAGAGAAGCTGAACTTAGGGGTGCGTTGCGTTGCATTGAGCGGGTATGATGATTCGGATTTAATTTTCCGCGCCATGAAGCTGGGAGCTAAGGGGTACGTTTTAAAAACTATGGCGTCCGCTCAACTTATTTATGCTATTGAAGAAGTTGCTGCAGGTAAAGTTTATCTTCCTGCCGCACTTTCTTCAAGATTTTTCGAGTACTTCCAACGCTCTTTCAAAGAAGAAACAACAATCATCTCAGATGAAGAAAATCTCCTTTCTTATCTTACCCAAAGAGAAGAAGAAGTTCTCGACCTTCTTACTCAGGGAATTACCTATAAAGGAGTGGCAGGAAAATTGTTTATCTCGGAAACAACTGTTAAAACTCACGTGAACAACATTTTCCAAAAACTTCAGGTAAATGACAGGACCCAAGCGGTGCTTTATGCAATCAACAACGGTTTTACAAACAAAAGAAAAATGCAGTTGACAACGGTTTAGGGCTGAAAGGGTGAAAGGCTGAAAAGTTAAATTTATTATAATTGCACCTATTCACCTATTCACTTATAGGAAAATTAAAATGCACAAAAACAAATTAAAAGATTTGATATATATACAAGACAACAAGCCTTGCAACGAGCAGACCATAAAAGGTCTGTTTCGTGCAATAGTTGAACCGATTTTGGACGCAAGCGTTGAAAGCGTTATTATGTGCAGGCTTGAAGATAAATCCAAAAAAGATTTCAACAGCATTTTAAAAAGGCTTGAATATTCAAGTGCAGAGGTTTACGATTTTTCCGACAAACCTTTGAGCGAAAAATTTGATTACGTTTTAAAAGAAAAAATTTGGGATAAAACCGAATTTATCTATGTTCTTGCCCAAAGGTACGGCGCGGTCTTGGTTTTTGACTATGAGCAGGGCGAAATTGAAGGTTATGCGCAAATTTATATCTTGTATAATTCCAAAAATTTATCGGATGCTTTTAATATGATAAATTCAAATTCAACAAAGGACTTAAATCTTTATCAGGACAAATGGCACCCTGACAGAAGGGATAACGACCATTTAAACAGTTCTATCAGAAAAATGGTCGAAAATCTTAACGAAACCAATCAGGAAGTTTTGATATCAGAAATTGAAAAAGAAGAAATTCAAAACAGTTCCGAAGATATGATGAAGATGAATTTAGTTTTAAAAAATTCAAGTTCTGTAGCACATGAAGTAAGAAATCAGCTTTCGATATGCGATCTGTATTCAAATATTATTCAAAAACATCTTAATAAAATAAGTACAGAAGAAAGCATATTAAACTCAATAGAAAATGCGCTAAACAGTATTCAAAAATCGGTTAAATTGGCAAATAATTCCCTTTTGGAGCTAAAATCTTTTAAAGAAGCTTCCCTCAAAAGTGTCGAATTAAAACCGCTTATACAAAATGTCGTTGAACTTGGAAAAATTTACGCGCATGAAAAAGATATCGAAATAAAGTTAAATATAGGTGAAGATATCCTTATTCTTGCCGATGAAAACAAACTCTGTTCCGTTTTGATTAATATGATTAAAAATGCAATAGAAAGTATTGACAAAAAAGGCAAAATAACAATCGAGAGTAGAAACAAAAACGATAAAATTGAAATTCTCGTTTCAAATACCGGAGAGCCAATAAAAAAAGATTTGCAAAACAAAATTTTTGAAACAGGCTTTACGACTAAAAAAACCGGCTCAGGTTTGGGGCTTGGAATTTGCAAAAAATCAATCGAAGAACAAAGAGGTTTTTTGAGATTGATAAAATCAGACGAAGTTTCCACAGATTTTGAAATTGTTTTAAACAAGGGGTAAAAAATGGATTTAATATCAACAAGAGCAATAGATATAACAAAATTCGCACTTGACGGATTAATGGAGCGTCAAAAAGCCATTACCGCAAACACTGCAAACATAATGACGCCCGGCTATGTCCGCAAGGAAGTAAGCTTTGAAAATCAACTGAAAGAAATGGTTGAAAAAGACGACTTAAGGACTTATATAAAAGAACAAAACAGTATTAAGTACAATCCTTCTTCAATTGATGAAGTTACAAGTTTCGGGCAGCCGCAAAATTTAACTATACAAAAGGCAAATTATTTGCAAAGCGATATTTATTCAAGATTTGAGCCTCAAATCACTGATGATACAATGTCCGGAGCCGCACAAGACGGAAATAATGTTGTTATTGAAAAAGAAATGATGGATATGGCAAAGGTCGGTACTCAATATACTATTCTTTCAAACCTTGAACAAAGGGCTTTGAAAAATGTATTGGATGTAATTAAAGGACAATAAAACAGTAAATGGTAAATGGTAAATAGTAAATAGAAATTTATTCACCATTTAATTAAAAAAAAGGAGCAAAAATGAGTTTTGATGTATTTGATGTAGCAGCTTCAGGAATGAACGCCCAAAGGGTTAGAATGGACACCATTTCAAGCAACATTGCAAACATAAACACAACAAGAAACCCTGACGGGTCTGTCGGTCCTTACATAAAAAAGCAGGTAAGTTTTAAGGCGATTTATGATGAAAAAATGTCGCAAGGGGCTTCGAATTTTTCAAACAACTCGACTTCGGCAACGTTCAATCCTGCAACAGGAACGCTTAAAATAAACAGCGGCGTTTCAATGAATTACGGTCAAATGTCAAGCGGAGTTGCAATAGACGGAATTGTTGAAGGGAAAAATGCTGTCAAAACGGTTTATGATCCTTCGCACCCTGATGCAAATGCAGACGGATACGTTACGCTTCCAAATATAAATGTTGTAGAAGAAATGGTTGGAATGGTAGAAGCTTCAAGGGCTTATGAGGCAAACTCGGTAGCAGCAGAAAACGTTAAAAATATGATTTCTGCGGCAATGAAGATATGATAAGAAAATAATAAATAGTAAATAGATTTTTAATTCACTATTTATTAAATACAAAAGGTGTTGAAAAACACAAAAAGGAGAAATAAAATGAATTTCGTAGGGCCTATTGAGGGAATGAATTTTTCACCGGTAGCAGAATATAATAATTACCTTAAGGGAAGTGCTTCTTTTGAGGTTAATTCCGATTTAAGTTTTGAAACAATATTAGACAGGCAAAAAGACACGCTCAGGCAAAAAAATGTTGTACAAAAAAGTCAAGACGCAGTTAATTCTGATTTTGAAAATGTACTTTCAAGTTCCAGGATTAAGCAAAATTCTGCTGCAAATTTCTTAAACAGTTTTGGAAATGCACTTGGCGGCGGATTAAATTCTGTCGATCAAAGTACTAAAACTTTCGAACGCGCGCAAGAAGCAATGGCTATGGGTGAAAATGTAAGTGTACATGACGTTATGATAGCCGCAGAGAAAGCCAATTTGAGCATGCAAATGGCAATACAGCTCAGAAATAAAATTATAACTGCATACAACGAAATTAATAACGTTAAGGTTTAGTAAGAGTCAATGGTAACAGGATGTTTACATAATTGAAATGAACAAAAAAAGAGGTTATAGTGGTGTAAAGAAGTGAATAAGTGAATAGGTGAATGAGTAAATAAGGATTTTCCTCTCACTGCTCACCGCTCACCGAAAAGGGGAAGGATTTGAATAATTACTTTAAATTGGTCATAGATGATATAAGAAAATTGTGGAACGGGCTTGATATTGCCCAAAAATTTGGTATGCTTACCCTTACGATTGTTACTTTTGTTGTGGCTACTTACTTTATAATTAAATCAATGGAGCCTAATTGGGCGGTTTTATATACCGATTTGTCCGAGCCTGATGCGGTAAGTGTCGTAGAAAATTTAAAGAAAAACGGTTATGCATATAAAATTGCAGATGACAGAAAAACCATACTTGTTCAGGCAGACAAAAAAGATGAACTTAGAGTTTTTGTTGCAGAAAATGATTTAATTAAAAATTCATCCCCCGGTTTTGAACTTTTGGACGAGCTTCCTTTAGGTTCAACCGATTTTAAAAATAAGCTTACAAAACAAAGAATTTTTCAGGGGGAATTAACCCGTTCAATAGAAAATATGAACGGAATAAAAAGCGTCAGAATTCAGATAGCAGATCCCGAACGTTCCATTTTTGAAGATGAAGACGAAGAACCTACCGCATCTGTTATGCTAATTCTTAATCCGGGTTATAAGTTAAGAGGCTCACAGGTTAAAGCAATTAAGAATTTGGTTGCCTATGCTGTTCCTAGATTAACTCCTGACAGAGTTTTCATAACCGACCAGAACGGAAACAATTTGGGAGACGAAAACGGCAAGAATTCAAACGATATGGAAACTTTCAAGTCCAATTTTGAAAAACAAACTTCCGAAAAAGTAATTACAGTGCTTGAAAAAATAATGGGTAAAGGAAATGCCACAGTGCAGGTTAGCGCGGATATAAATTTTGACAGTGCAAAATCGACCATAGAAAGTTATATTCCTCTAAACGACAAAGGCGAAGGCGTTTTAACCACAAGCCAAAATGAAACCGAAAATTATGCAAATCCTGGTCAGGGTCCTGCTCCTGCTGCTGCAGGCGGGAACAAAAATCTTAACTATTCAAAAGAAAAAAATTCAACAAATTATAGCGTTTCAAAAGAAATTAAGCAGGTAATCTATGCACCCGGAACGGTTAAAAGAATGACCATAGCCGTTGCGGTGAATAAAATTTTAACGCCAAAAGAAAAAGAAGAAATTCAAAACCTTGTACTTTCTGCAAGCGGAGCTGATTACAACAGAGGCGATGTAATTACGGTTTCAAGCATGCAGTTTGAATCGATAGCCGAAGACAAAGCCGCTCAAGACCAAATGGAAAAAGATTTGGCACAGGAAAATAATATAGAATTTTGGACAACTAAAATAGCACCTTTATTGATTGTCCTGATTTTAGGAGCAGGTGCTCTAATAGTTGTTAAAAGTCTTACAAAAGGAATCGGCGCAGGCGGTGGCGGCGTAAATGTTGCAAACGAAACTTACAATTCAAAAATGTTTGAAGCACAGCTTCCGACTATAAAAGAAGAGCCGACCGATTTAATAGAAAATGAGGCACTGCCTCAAATTGAAGCCCACTTAGACCCAGAGCTTGAAAGAGTTCGAATGGAACTTAACGATACAATTCTTGCCGATCCGTCAGAGGCAGCAAGATTACTCACCTCATTTATTAAGGATTAAAAATGTTACCTGATTTACAGATACAATCAATGACACCAACTCAAAAAGTCGCAGCACTTTTAATCGTGCTGGGACCGGCAACCGCTTCTGAGGTTTTGAAAAATATAACAGACGATGACCTGCTTGAACAGATAACCCTTGATATTGCAAGTTTAAATAAGGTTCCCACAGAAATTCTGACAGGGATTTTGGAAGAGTTTAAAGCGATATTTCAGGCAAGCAATTATATTTCCGCAGGTGGTATGGATTATGCAAAACAGCTCTTGGAGAAAGCCTATGGAGGGGATGCTGCTAAAAAGATTTTAGACAGATTGGTTGTTTTGATGAATTCAAATCCGTTTCAATTTTTCAATGAAGCAGACCCAGGACAGCTTGCAACTTCATTTCAAAACGAAAATCCTCAGTTAATAGCACTTATCATGGCTTACTTAAAGCCCGAACATTCTGCGCAGGTTTTAAACTATCTTCCCCCTGAGGTTCAGGCGCAGGTTGCAATGAAAATAGCGGATATGGACACCACAAACCCTGAAATTTTATCTGAAATTGAAAAAATTGTTGAAAGCAAGTTTTCATCCGTTGTGGTTCAGGACTTCTCAAAAGCAGGCGGCGTAGAAGCTTTGGCAAACATCTTAAACCGAGCAGACAGGGCAACAGAAAGAAACGTAATAGAACTTTTGGAAGTTCAAAGCCCGCAACTTGCAGAAGAAGTAAGAGAATTGATGTTCGTATTCGAAGATATAGTAAATCTCGAAGACAGAGCAATTCAAAGAATTCTTCGCGAAGTGGATACAAAAGACCTTGCAATGTCTTTGAAAGGTACAAAAGAAGATGTAAAAGAAAAAGTATTCAAAAATATGTCAGAGCGTGCACAACAGATGCTGCGTGATGAAATGGAATATATGGGCCCTGTCAGAGCAAGAGAAGTTCAAGAAATTCAGACAAAAATTGTCGGTGTTATCAGAACTCTTGAAGTTGCAGGTGAGATTATTATTGCACGTGAAAACGTTGAGGACGAATTAATTGACTAGGATAAAAAGTGACAATATAAAACTCGGCGGTTCTTTTGAAGTTCCGATTGAGCAGAGTTTAAGCAGTACAAAAATCAAAGAAGCTCTGTCAAAGGAACAAGAAATTGTCTTGCAAGGTGAAACTAAGGCAAGACAAATAATAGAAGATTCTCAAAGACAGGCAAATGAAATTATAGAAAATGCCAAAGTTCAGGCACTAAACGAAGTTGAGGCAATTCATCAACAAGCTTTTCAAGAAGGCTTTGAAGCAGGTCGTATTGAAGGAACTGAAAAAATTAAAGAAGAACTTTCTCAAAAGATTCTTGCGGTTGATAATTTTGCCCAAAGTACATTTGACATCAAAAAAAACATAGTCAAATCGGCACATTCGGATATAATACAGCTTGTTTTGGAAATATCCGAAAAAATTTGTATGAAACAATTTGATTTGGATAAAAATATCTTAAAAGAAATAACCCAAGGTGCCATTCAGTCTTTAAAAGATAAAGAAGACATAAAAATTATCGTAAATCCTGTTATGGCAGAGCAAATTCGAGGTGTTTCGGATGAAATTAAAGAGCAAATTCCTCAGCTTTCTTCAATAAAAATAGTTGAAGACAACAGCGTTTCCCCTGACGGAACAATTGTAGAATCACCACTTTCAAGGGTGGATTGCAGGGTGAAATCGCAGATTAACGAAATTGCTGAAAAATTAATGACGCAGGTTAATTTTGAAATAAGTGAAACATTATCAGCTGAAAATGAAAATTTAATTTAAGCGTCATCCTGAACTTGTTTCAGGATCTATCAAGCATACTATGTTGGCAAGATGCTGAAACGAGTTCAGCATGACAAGGTAAAAAATGATAAATTTTGATAAATATTCTAATATAATACAGCAAACCTGCACCATGCGTGAAATCGGTAAGGTTACCGAAATTATCGGGCTTGTTATCGAATCCGACGGTCCGCAATCGAGCATTGGCGATTTATGTTACATTTACAGAAATTACAATGAGCCTCCTGTATGGGCAGAAGTCGTGGGCTTTCGCCAGTCAAAAATTCTGTTGATGCCTTTGGGCTCTATGGAAGGCTTGCAGCCGGGAGCAATTGTAGTAAACACCGGCGGTGCTATGAAAATCAAAGTGGGCGAACAGCTTTTGGGAAGAGTTTTAGACGGACTGGGCAGACCGCTTGACAATCTTGGCGAAATAAATTCCCAAACTCTTTATTCTACAAGTTCGGAGGGAATAAATCCGCTTAAAAGAAGAAGAATAACCGAAGCACTTTCTTTGGGAATAAAATCTGTTGACGGGTTTTCCACTGTCGGGAAAGGGCAAAGAATGGGGATTTTTGCAGGCTCAGGCGTGGGCAAAAGCACGGCACTTGCAATGATGGCAAAAAATACTTCCGCCGATATGAACGTAATTGCGCTTGTGGGAGAGCGCGGCAGAGAAGTCAGAGAGTTTATAGAAAAAACCCTCGGAGTGGAGGGCATGAAAAGAACGATTGTAGTTGCAGCCACCTCCGAACAGCCTTCTCTGGTTAAAATAAAAGCCGCACAGGTTGCAACCGCTATTGCAGAATATTTTAGGGACACAGGTCGTGACGTTTTGTTTATGTTAGACAGTATAACCCGTATTTCAATGGCTCAAAGAGAAGTCGGGCTTGCAATCGGCGAACCGCCGGCTACAAGAGGTTATACTCCTTCTGTTTTTGCTCAAATGCCAAAACTTTTGGAGCGCGCAGGAAGTAACGAAAAAGGTACAATGACAGGGCTTTATACTGTTTTGGTTGAAGGCGATGACTTTAACGAGCCTATTTCAGATACCGCAAGAAGTATTTTAGACGGTCACATTCTGCTTTCGCGCGACCTTGCCCATAGAAACCATTATCCTGCAGTTGACGTTTTGGAATCAATAAGCAGGGTTATGCCCGATGTTACTTCAAAAGAACACCAGCAGGCGGCAGGTAATTTGAGAAATCTTCTTGCAGTCTATAAAAAGAATGAAGATTTAATTAATATAGGTGCTTACGTTAAAGGCTCTGATCCAAAATGCGACAAAGCAATCGATATGATGGATAAAATTAATTCCTTTTTGCAACAGGAAGTGGGCGAAAAATTTTCTTATGAAGAAATTGTTGACGAATTGATAAAACTTTCACAAATGTAGCTTTTTAGTTGAAAAGTCGAATAGTCGAATAGTTGAAAAGTTTATGAGGTTATAAGATTATGAGTTTATAAGTTTTCTTCTCACTTCTCACCCATTTACCCCCTCACCGCTTCCCCTTTACTTTTTAATTTGTTTTGTTTAAAATAGCAATATTGATTACACAAATAAGACCTTAAGGTGGTGAAAAAGCAATGCCGGAAATAAAAGTAGGGGATAACGAAAGTATCGAAAGCGCACTTCGTCGTTTCAAGAAAAAAATCCAAAAAGCGGGAATTTTGTCTGAAATTAAAAGACGCGAACGTTACGAAAAACCCAGCGTGAAAAGAAAACGCAAATCCGAAGCTGCTCGTAAGAGAAAAGTTTAAGGGTTTAGAAAATATTAAAAGGGCGGATATTCTGAAAGAATATCCGCCCTTTTATTTTATTTGGATTGCTTCTGGCTAAAGCCCTCGCAATGACATATTATTCCGCGTGTCCAGCTGTTCCAAGAACTTGCATTTTGTGTTTAACGAGTTCTTTAACAGCAGCTCTTCCCGGCCCCATATATTCTCTGGGGTCGAATTTAGCCGGCTCTGTCACAAAGAATTCTCTTATTGTTGCAGTCATTGCAAGTCTTAAATCCGTGTCGATATTAATTTTAGCAACACCGTTTTTAGAAGCAAATGATAACATTTCTTCAGGAACGCCCTGAGCGTTAGGTAATTGTCCGCCGAATTGGTTACATTTTTCGACCAGATATTTTGGCACCGAAGAAGACCCGTGCAATACAATCGGATAATCTCCGTGTCCTGCTTCTTTTAATGCGGCTTTAATTTGTGCAAGTCTTTCAAAATCCAATCTTGCTTCACCTGCAAATTTGTAAGCACCGTGGCTTGTTCCGATCGCTATTGCCAAGGAATCGCAGCCTGTTTCTGTAACAAATTTAACTGCTTCTTGAACGTTTGTGTATTTGGCGTCTGCTGCAGAAACGTTTACATCGTCTTCAACACCTGCAAGTTTGCCGAGTTCGGCTTCAACCGAAACCCCTCTGGCATGAGCGTATTCAACAACCTGTTTTGTAAGCGCGATATTTTCTTCTAGCGGGAATCTTGATCCGTCAATCATAACGGAAGAAAATCCGCCGTCGATACAGGATTTACAGATTTCAAAATCAGCACCGTGGTCAAGGTGAAGTGCAATAGGTACAGTTGTTGTAGCAAGTGCGGCTTCAACTAGTTTTATCAGGTAAGTTTGGTTGGCATATTTTCTTGCGCCCGCTGAAACCTGCAAAATAATAGGTGAGCGGGTTTCTTCTGCAGCTTCTGCTATTGCCTGCAGAATTTCCATATTGTTAACATTGTATGCGCCGATTGCGTATTTGCCTTCAAGGGCTTTTTTGAACATTTCATTTGTTCCGACAAGTTTTCTTTCACTCATTGTGAGCTCTCCTTTTTATGTAACAACCTTGATATAAATCTACACTAAAAAGGATTAATTTACAATATATTTGAGGGTGAAAATTATTTTTCCATTTTACCTACAGGTGTCATATTAAAAACCCATTTAGGAAGCCCGAGATTCACAAGTAAGTCCTTAAATTCATCGGAATATTTTGAATAATCGCCTTCGGTTGCAACTGCTTTGAACTCGCTTGCATCTTTTTTAAATGCATAGTCAATATATTCTTGGTCTATTCCGGCATTAGCAAATTCTTGCTGAAATTTATTTCTATTTTCCAGAAGATTTTCAAAATAACTGTCATCATTCGGTTTCAAGTCATTTAAATGAGTCATTTCGTGCCTTAAACTCCCCTTTTGCATATTTAAAGGTCTATTGCCGTTCACACAGATAAATTTATATGCAGTACTGAAATAAGCAGCAGACGGACTTTTTTCTTTTATATAATCGGGATCTATAGTGCTTAAATCTATAACATGCGGGAATAAAGCTTTACCTTGGCTTGCTTTTTTCCAATTTGATAGCTCATCATATATAATATTTAAATTTTCCTTGTCGTAATTATTGTGTAAAAACATTTTTATCCCAAATTCAGCTGAAATTTTTTCACATAATTTTTTTGTATTTTCTGGAATTTGAGATAAATAGTATTTTTCATACATGTAGTTTGTCATATCTTTTTGTGAAAGAGAATAATTTTTAATATAATATTTTAAACTCTCAAATCGGCTGTCATTTTGAAAATTAACAAGCCATTTTGCTAAGCTGTTATTTTTATTGGGATTTTCTTCCAAAATTTTATATAAAAGATTTTTATCTGAAAAAATTAAATTAATTAAACATTTCTGATAATCTTCATCTTCATTTTTTGTATAAATTTTGTAATATTCGTCTGTTTTCCCCACTTTTGAATATAAGCCCTCACTCATATTGTATGCATCAAGCAAATCTCTAAAATACCAAAAATTTTGGATATGCTCTTCTGAAGTAATTTTTGATTTACAGAATATTTCATTAAAAATTTGGTTAATATGAGTAATTATTTTTTCATCTTTAACCGTTTGAGCTTTTTGAGAAAGCAGGTCAAAAAAATTTTTTTTATAAATTGCTGCTGTTGCTTCACTTCTTATTTCTGCATCCCAGCCGGTTAATGTTTCCCCGTTAATATTTGCCGAAAGTATTTTTTGCTTTATTTTTTTTTCTAATAAATTAGGGTCATCGGTTATTTTAAGCTCAAAATCATCTTCAATTTGGGAATTGGTGCTGCAAAAAGTATCTCTTTGTGCTTGAAAAGTCCTTTTTGTGACAGGGGTTTTTGAGGTTATAGTGCTAAAATAATTAGCTATTTTAAATGAAACACGACCAATATAAGACATTTTTATTCCATATGTTTTGTAACTACTGCTTTAAAACATATGAATAAAAATTATTGCTATATAAATTAATTTTTGTAAAAATATTCCAGTTTTGCATCTAAATCTAATTTTTTTGCAGTTGTTTTAAATATTTTTGATTTTAATCCCATTTTTGCAAGTCTATATTGAAGGCTTACGGCTAAAACTCCCAAGCCGTACTTGCACGAGCGGAAAAAATTAATTGAAGATGCTTCTTTAAAGTATTTGGTCGGGCATGAAAGCTCACCGATTTTATATCTGTAATAAAAAAGCAAAGCAAGGCTTTGGTTGTCAAAAATAAAATCGTCACTGCATTCTTCAAGCGGTAATTTTTGTAAAACTTCTTTTGTAAAGCCCCTGAATCCTGTGTGATATTCGGACAATTTTTCGCCCAAAAACAGGTT
>DAOQAU010000009.1:34267-40700 GCA_035354275.1 Candidatus Gastranaerophilaceae bacterium | reverse complement strand
TTAACACTTGTATATTTTTGACTTTTCCTTGTCCTCTATATAATAAATCTAAAAGGAAAAAATTGTTATTTTTTAACAAAATGTTACAGAAAAGATACAAAAATAGGTCATTTGGGGAGGTAAATCAGAAGGGATAAAAAGCTGATTTTACAAAGAAAAGTTTTTTATTGTATGATATTTACAGTTGATAAAAAAGAGGGTTTAAAATGTACGGAATAATTTTAGCAGGCGGCTCGGGAAGCAGACTTTGGCCATTATCTAGAGAGCTTTACCCTAAGCAGCTTTTAAATTTAACTTCAAACGAAAGTCTTTTACAGGCAACTTTTGAACGGCTTCAAAACTTTATGCCCTCGAAAAACATAATAAGCATTACAAACACAAAACATGTTTCAAGTGTAAAATACCAGCTTGAAAGCCTTGCCAAAAATCCTGTTGTTTTATCAGAGCCACTTTCTAAAAATACGGCACCGGCTATTGCGCTTGCAACAAAATTCATTCAGCAACAAGAAAAAGACCCTGTAATAATTGTTGTTCCATCAGATCATTTGATTAAAAACACCAAAAAATTTACACAAACAGTCAAAAAGGGTGAAAAGCTTGCCAAAGAAGGCTACATCGTAACCTTCGGGATAGAACCCAATTACCCTGAAACAGGCTACGGCTACATAAATACCTTAAGGCACCCTCTTTTGGACGGGTTTAAAGTGAAAGAGTTTGTGGAAAAACCCGATGCCAAAACCGCACAAAAATATTTGGATGCAAAAACTTACTTTTGGAACAGCGGAATTTTCATGTTCAAAGCCTCAACGATGCTTAAAGAAATAGAAAAACTTGCACCTGAAATTTATTCAGTGATGAAAAAATTTGACTTTTCATCTTCCGATAAAATCGAATATAATCTGTTTGATAAAATGCCAAGCATATCAATAGATTATGCCATTATGGAAAAATCCGACAAAATCGCGCTTGTAAAACTTGAAAGCGACTGGAACGATTTAGGCTCCTGGCAATCGATTTATGATGTAGGTCAAAAAGATAAAAACAATAACGTAATTATCGGCAACGTAATTGATGAAAATTCAAAAAATTCTCTTATGTATTCATCTTCAAAGCTGGTTGCTACAATAGGCTTGGAAGATACAGTTATCGTAGAAACAGAAGACGCAATTCTTGCCTGCAAAAAAGATAAAACCCAAGACGTCAAGAAAATTTTTGACAAACTCAAAAAAATAAACGATACAACTCACCTTGTGCACAAAACAGTCTATCGCCCTTGGGGATTTTATACTGTACTGGCGCAAGGAATAGGATTTTTAACCAAAAAAATCCACGTAAATATTGAT
Source organism: Candidatus Gastranaerophilaceae bacterium (assembly GCA_035354275.1). Taxonomy (GTDB): domain Bacteria; phylum Cyanobacteriota; class Vampirovibrionia; order Gastranaerophilales; family Gastranaerophilaceae; genus DAOQAU01. The sequence goes on along the minus strand of DAOQAU010000009.1, from coordinate 39,357 downwards.
CAAAAATTATCTGTGCAATCGCACAACCATAGAAGCGAACACTGGGTAGTGCTTTCAGGAAAAGCTAAAGTTATTCTTGACGGCAAAGAACATATTTTAACACCCGGGCACAGCATTGATATTCCGCTTAAAGCTGTTCACTCGCTTCAAAATCCTTTTAAAGAAGATCTTGAAATTGTTGAAGTGCAATTAGGCGAAACACTGATTGAAGAAGATATTGTGCGCTACGAAGATATTTACGGCAGAGTTTAAATCCTACTTTTTAAAATTGTTATGCAAAATTAAGGGATTATTTTGATTTTTAAGCATAATAAAACCTTCAAAGCGATTTTCTGATAACGGACGTGCGACTTTATATAAAATATATAATTTGTTTTCTTTAATAAACTCTTTTGAAATAATGCATTGACTAACATATGGATATATTTTTTCTTTATCATTCAATAAGCTTTTTGGTAAGGTTTCATTAAAGTTATAAATGCAAGGGAAAATATTTCCTTCTTTTGTAATAATTTTATTATTCTCAATTTTAGTTTCGTCTTTTCTTTTTTCATATTCGGTAATATTAGTTGCTTTAATATCGTTAAAATCGATAATTATTATATTATACTTTTTTAAATCAATATTTTTAATGTTTTCCGCTCTTGCAAAATCTATTTTATAACCTGAAAATTCGAGTCTTTTTATCGTAAAAATATCTTGTGAAGAACTAAACAGGGCTAATATTTTATTTTCCTCGGAAATTTTATTTTTGATAACATCCCTAAGTACACAAGTCGCATTTGAATAAGCATTAAAATCGTTTTCCCCTCTGCATTTAAAGGCTTCTCTTAAATAAGAAATTGAAGGATGTTTATAAAAAAGCTTTGACATTTTTATAAAAGGTCTTGCCCAAAGATGAGTCGAAACAAGAATAAGATAAAAAAGCGCAAATACAACTATAACAAACTTAAAAACATTTTTTCTTTTAAAATAAGAAAAAACAAGAACCGGTGCAGAAATTATGATAAAAGTGGCTAAAAACCTTATGCTGTATATCATAAATACAATTAAATAAGACATTAATGAAATATTTATGACAAGTATTAAGCCAAAAATAAATAAAAGGATTCCTTTTTTAGATTTAGGCTTAAACAATGGTCTGATTAAAGACCAAAACCAACAAGGCAAAAAAACCAAAAAACCTAAAATCCCTGCACCCATTACAGGCTCAAGCAAGGTTCTATTAGGCCCCGTATCCATTGAATAAAGTCCGTCTTTAATATATGAAAGATGTAGAAAATTTAGCAAAATATTTTTAAAATCAGTAAAATATTGCCCGACATAATCAGACCACCTGAATCCGGTAAAATCAAAAAATAAGAAAATATATTTTATAAAACTTGCAGGGATTGCTTTAACACCGTAATAATTTTTAGTCGTCATCAACAATCCCTTAGAAGAAACCGGATTTTGAAAATGAATAAAATTAAGGACATAATTGTAAGATGCAAAAATTATAAAATTCAAAAGCCCAAAGCCTAAAAACAGTAGCAAGGGTTTATAAAATTCTTTGGCTCTAAATTTTATCGACAAAAACAAAAACAACAACCCCACCCCAGGAATTGCCATTACAGCAGGGGTTTTAGTCCCTATGGCAAGCGCATAAGCAAGCGAAGACATAAAAATCGGCATTTTTTGGTCATACTTAAGAGCATGCCAATAAAGAAAAATGCTTGAAGTAATTAGCCCAGCAACGATTACATCTGTTTCTGTGCCTGAAACTTGAACGATAACAGAAGAAAATGAAGATAATATAAAAATTGCCCAAAGTTTTTTTCTTGTACAAAATCCCATTAAGCCAAGTGTTGAATAAATTGAAACAACAGATAAAACATACCCGACAAACGAGAAAAAACCTAAAAACACATCCTTTTTAGCAAAAAGCAAAATCCAGGAATATAATATTTCAGAATTTATAGGAAAACATAAATTTCTTATATCTGCGGTTTCAAAATGATTTAAACTGCCCTGCAAAACCCAAAATAAGCTTCTTGCAAGGTGATAATGAGAAGCATCGGCACTTGATATCGGCGATACAAAACACAAGACTAAACTTACAAAAATAAAGATGCAAAATCCGACAAAAAGCCAGATTAAAGATTTATCTAATTTAAAAGAGTTAAAAATTTTATTTTTAAAGTCGCTTAAATCTAAACTCCAAAGCGGCTTTGACCTTTTAAACCAAAAGCTTGTACTAAAAATTAAAAATAAAATATTTAAACCTAAAGCTTGAAACGGTTTTATTGCGCTAAATAATGACAATACTTCAAAAGTCAGCACAATTTGAGCAAAAGCTATTAAAAACAAATAAATTAAGCCTAAAACGTTTTTTTTAGGCGCAAAAAATAAGACGACACAAAAACCAAAAAAAATGATATAAAAAATAAAATCATACTTCCTCTCAAAAAACTTCCCTGAAATATCATATTAAAAAAGAATTTCTAAATCAAATAAATGATTTTTTTAAGAAATTTACATAAAACAGATGATGATTAACCCGCCAATCATGTTGTACCCTGTGTTTAGGCATATATTATATATAAGAAAAGAAAAGTCTTATAAAATCTATGCGGGAAGAGGTATTTTTTGAAAAAATATAAGTTCAGATTGCAAACTGTTCTTGGCATGCGACAAAAAGTCCTTGAAGAAAAACAGCTTGAAATGGCAAAAGTAGTAAGTCTTCTGAATATGCAGCTTCAAGTTCTTGAAGACCTTTTAAACAAGAAAGAATTAACAAAAAAGAATTTGGAAAAAATCTACGAAAACAACGCTGAACTTGATATTTTAGAAATTACAAACCACAAAAACTTTTTCTCAAAAATGATAAACAACATAAAAATTCAAGAAGAAGTGATTAAAAACATTCAAATAGTATTAAACGCAAAACAACAAGAAGTGACAGAAGCACTTAAAGAAGTAAAAATACTGGAAAAACTCAAAGAAAAACAAGAAAAGAAATTCTACCAACACTACGAATACCTTCAAGGAAAAGAAATAGATGATATAGCATCAACACGTTACCAAAAAATGACAGCATAAAACGAGGAAATATGGCAACAGCAATAACAGATTTACTAACTCAAATAAAAACAAAAAGTGAAAGTTCAAAAAAAACTTACACCGATAAGTCTGAAGCTTTTGAAAATGTTTTTGATAAAGTAAGCAAGAATTATACAAAAGAAGAAAACAAATTTAACTCTGAAGATAAAAAAGTTGATTATCAAAAAAAAGCAGACAAATACGAGCAAAAAGAAGAAGACAAATCTGAAAATACAGCTTTGAAAGATAATTCACAAAAAAATAGTGAAAAAGAAAATAAAATTGAAGAAAATACAAATCTTCCAAAAGACAAACCTTCTCAAGATTCAAAACAAGACAAAATTCAAGAAAGCAAAACCCAGCAAAAAGAATCTTACGATGAGGGCAAAACAGCAGAAGCCGAAAATAAAGTTCAAGCAGACCCGGAACAAAAAAATCAAGCACAATCAACCGAGCAGTCAAAAACTTCAATAACTGTACCTGTGGCTTCCGAGGCTGCCGATATACTTTTGAAAAATTTACAAATCGCTACTGCCCAAAATCAAGTTCAACCTCAAATTCCGACACAAACTCAAATACAGCCTGTGACTGACAAAACAAAAGTTCAAACACAGCCGCAAACTCAACAGGTTCTGCTTAATATAAATATAGAAAATATTTCTCAGGACAATACAACACCAGAAATTACAAATCAAATTCCGAAAAACGCTCAAACAGATATTGAACAAATTAATGCAGACATTAAGGCAAAAACACCTGTAATACAAGCAAATATTGATGTAAAAACAAAAAGTGACGAAAACCCCGAACAAAAACAATCAATAAAAGATGTCTTACAGAAAACAATTTTAACTCAAGAAATGCTTGATGCAACAAATGCAAGAGTTGTCAGTGTTGAACAAAACGCCTCATCAGACAACCTTTTGAATAAACAAAGCGCACAAGAAAACGGAATTAAATCTTTAATGGATTCAAACCAACAAAACAATCAAAATTTAAACATAACCGATGCAAAAGCAAGTTTTAGTAAAACAATAGAAAGCATTCAATCTCCAAAAGAAATTTCTAAAAATGACATTTTGGCACAAATTCACACAAAACTTACAGAGGCCAAAGACGAAGGCTCAACAAAGGTAACAATAGTCCTTAAGCCTGAAAATTTAGGTAAAATCAATTTGGAATTAATTAACGGCAAAGACGGACTTATAGCAAGAATGACCGCCGAAAACGTTCAAGTCAAAGAACTTTTGGAAAAGAATTTGGAAGGGCTTAAAAACTCGCTCGGAGCACAAGGTGTTCAGATTAATGAAGTCAATGTAAAAGTTGAAAACATAGAAAAACAATCCAACGAAATGCTCAATTTTGAATATCAGCAGCAAACTATGCAAGATGAACAAGAACAAAAAGATTCACAAAAAGCCGACAACAAAGAACAAAACGTTCAAAACAACTCTTTGGACTCTTCGGAAGATTCTGATATTTCAGAAGAAAATGCCGAAGAAACAGTAATCTCGGAAAAACATACCGGAAGAGTTGATTACAAGGTTTAAAAATTAAAAACGGGGGGAGAAAATAAAATGGCAGCATCAGTACAAAACCAAATAACAGATATGCAAAATGCAACTGCTCAATATCAGGCATCTTTGCCAAAAACAACCGGCACAAGCCAATTTGATGCCGATACTTTCTTAATGCTAATGCTAAAAGAACTCCAGTATCAGGACCCTCTTTCACCTATGGATAATAAAGAATTTTTAGCACAACAGGCTCAATTCACTCAAGTTTCTGCAACTCAGGAACTCAAAGAAAATATGGCAACAAACAACTACATTATGCAAACACTTGCACTTGTAGGAAAAGAAGTTACTATAACAGACCCTGATAATCCGCGCCAAACAATAACAGGAACCGTCACAGAAGCAGGATTTGAAAACGGCGGTTCATGTATAACAATTAACGGAAAAGAATACCCGCTTTCTTTGGTTCAAAGTGTCAGAGAACCGGGAACA